>CAZUSF010000005.1:0-2415 GCA_964623355.1 uncultured Thiobacillus sp.
GGTTCATCAGCGCCGCCACGTCGGCATCCTCGAACGACTCGTGCGCCATGACATGGCACCAGTGGCAAGTGGAATAGCCGACCGAAAGCAGAATCGGCTTGTCTTCCTGCCGCGCCTGCGCCAGCGCCGGCGGCCCCCAGGCTTGCCAGTCGACCGGGTTGTCGGCGTGTTGCAACAAGTAGGGGCTGGTTTCCTGGGCGAGGCGGTTGGGCATGGCGGGCTCCGAAATTCAGGCCGCCAGTGTATCTAAGTTGACTAATTTTGTCGGGATTAGCCGGTCTGCGTATCGGCTCTGTTTCAGACCGCTTGCAGCAGTTCCAGCGTGACTTCGGCCATCAAACGCATTTCCGCATCTTCGATGACATATGGCGGCATGAAATAGACCGTGTTGCCGATCGGCCGGATGAACAGGCCGCGTGCCAACGCCTGCTGGTGGAAACGGGTACTGAATCCGGCTTCGGTGTGGTTGACGTCGAACGCCCAGATCATGCCGATATTGCGGAAATGACTGACTCGCGGATGCGCCTTGATCGGGGCGAGCAGTTGGTTGAAGCGAACGCTCTTGACGCGATTGCTGGCCAACACCTCGTCGGCTGCAAAAATATCCAACACCGCCAGAGCGGCGCGGCAGGCAAGCGGGTTACCGGTATAGGAATGCGAATGCAGGAAGCCGCGCGCAGTGGCATCGGCATAGAACGCGGCGTAGATCTCGTCGCGGGTCAAGACGCAGGATAACGGCAGGTAGCCGCCGGTGATGCCTTTCGACAAGCAGAGAAAATCCGGCCGGATGCCGGCATGCTCGCAGGCAAACATCGTCCCGGTTCGGCCAAAGCCAACCGCGATTTCATCGGCAATCAGATGCACTTCATACTTGTCGCACACCTCACGCAGCCGGCTCAGGTAAATCGGGTGATACATGGCCATGCCAGCGGCGCCCTGCACCAGCGGCTCGACAATCACCGCCGCGGTGGTATCGGCGCATTCAGCCAGAAAATCTTCCATCTGGCCGATCGCGCGCCAGGCATAGGCCTCCGCCGATTCTTCCGGCTCGGCCAGACGCCAGTCCGGGCTCATCACCTGATGCGACTGGCGCAGCAGCGGCGCATAGACATCCTTGAACAACGCAACATCGGTCACCGACAGCGCGCCCAGGGTTTCACCGTGATAGCCGTTCTGCAGGCTGACATAACCGGTTTTCTGCGGACGGCCGCGATTGCGCCAGTAATGGAAACTCATCTTCAATGCGATTTCGGTCGCGCTGGCGCCATCGGAACCATAAAAGGCATGGCCGAGGCCACTGAGGAGAGACAGCCGTTCCGACAGTTCGACCACCGGTGCATGCGTGCAACCGGCCAGCATGACGTGCTCGATGCGACCCAGTTGATCGATCAGGGCGGCGTTGATGCGCGGGTTGGCGTGGCCGAACAGATTGACCCACCAGGACGAAATCGCATCCAGATAACGCTGACCTTGATAGTCGATCAGCCAGGCACCTTCGCCGCGCGCAATCGGCAGCGGCGGCGTCTGTTCCAGATGCTTCATCTGGGTGCAGGGGTGCCAGACTGCGGCGCGCGTGCGGTTAACCCAATCCTCGTTACTCATCCGATCAGGCCTGCAATCGCTTATTGAAAGAAGCCTTTCGACAGCAGTTCCATGGTCAGCAGACGGTAATCGTGCGCGCCAGGCGAATCGGAGGAATACGCGAAAATGTCCATGCCATGCGCCGGACTTTCAGACAACGCGGGGTCATCCGGGATGCGCGTGTCGCACAAATTATCACCATAGCGAGTCTTCAGACCGGCCAATGCTTCGCGACATTGCGGCTTTGCCTCATCGAAACGGGTCAGCACGATACGGCGTGGAATACGGCGTTTGAGCGGGCCTTCCAGCACGTTGAGGGCCAGATCGAGGCGGTTCAGGCCCTGAATGGCGAGGTAATCGGCGGTGACTGGAATCAACACCCGGTCGGCGGCGAACAGGGCATTGAGTGAAAGCACGCCGAGCGCCGGCGCACAGTCGATCAGGATCGGCGCATCTTCCCAAGCCAGGGCGGCATCGAGGCCGCGCTTGAGGGTGCCGGCCACGCCAGGCGTGGCGCCCAGCATCGCATCCACCTTGGACAAATCGGGATGACCGGGCAGTAGCCGAATCTGATTGGCCAGTCGCCGCATGATGCGATCCAGCGGCGTCTTGTCGCGAAAGAAGGCCGCCGTGGAAGCGCTGCTTAGCTGATTTTTGACGCCCAGAGCCAAGCTGACGTGCGCTTGCGGATCAAGATCGATCACCACTGGCTTGCGTTCCAGCAAAGCCAGAGAGGCGGCGATATTGAGCGTGGTCGTGGTCTTGCCGACACCGCCCTTTTGATTGAATACCGCGATTACTGCCATGAGGACTTACTCCAACGGGGATATTCGG
>CAZUSF010000005.1:2515-4871 GCA_964623355.1 uncultured Thiobacillus sp.
ACGTGATATGCCAGCAATTGCAGTGGGATGCTGTAAACAATCGGCGCTGTTCCCGGGTAGATATCAGCCAGGGTCAGGTTCTGGAAATGGTCGAGTTCGATCTTGACGTTGTGATCCGAGAACAAAAACAACTCGCCACCGCGCGCGCGGACTTCCTGCAGATTCGACAGCACCTTGTCGAGCAGCGGGTCGTCGGGCAACGCGCAGATCACCGGCATGTCGGCATCAACCAACGCCAGCGGGCCGTGCTTCAGTTCGCCGGCCGGATAGGCCTCGGCGTGGATATAAGAGATTTCCTTCAGCTTCAGCGCGCCTTCCAGCGCGATCGGATAGAACGGACCGCGACCGAGGAACAGCGCGTGATGCTTGTCGGCAAAGGCTTCCGCCATGTCCTTGATCGCATCCGACAGCGACAGCACCACTTCAACCTGGCGCGGCAGTGCATGCAATTCGTCGACCAGGCGTTTTTCATCTTCCACCGACAAGCCGCGTCGCCGCGCCAGCGCGACCGTGAGCAGCCGCAATGCGGTGAGCTGGGTGGTGAATGCCTTGGTCGAAGCGACACCGATTTCAGGCCCGGCGCGGGTCATCAGCGCGACATCGGATTCCCGCGTCAGCGACGATTCCGGCACGTTGCAGATGGTCAACGAACCGATGTAGCCGGCCTGCTTGGCGAAGCGCAAAGCGGCCAGGGTGTCGGCTGTCTCGCCGGATTGTGAAATCGACAGGAACAAGGTATCCGGCGGCACCACGACCTTGCGATAGCGATATTCGCTGGCGACTTCGACATTGCACGGAATGCCGATCTCTTCCAGCCAGTAGCGCGCCACCAATCCGGCGTGATAACTGGTGCCGCAAGCGATGATATGGACGCCGCGCGTCTTGTCGAACAAGGTCTTGGCTTCATGGCCAAAGCTTTCTTCCAGCAGACGGCCTTTGTGGATGCGGCCTTCCAGCGTTTCCGCGATGACCGAGGGCTGCTCGAAGATTTCCTTCAGCATGTAATGTTTGTAGGGGCCCTTGTCGGTGGTGGAGGCCGACAGTTGCGACAGCCGCTCCGGCCGCACCACCGGGTTGCCGGCGACATCGAACACGCGCACGCTATCGCGCCGGATTTCGGCCACATCGCCTTCTTCCAGGAAGATGAAGCGCTGGGTGACCGGCAGCAGCGCGAACACATCCGAGGCAATGAAGTTTTCACCGATGCCGAGTCCGATCACCAAGGGGCTGCCGGCGCGGGCGACGATCAGTCGATCCGCTTCGGACGGGGTGGCAACCGCCAGACCGTAGGCGCCGACCAGTTGGGTGATCGCCTTTTGCACCGCACGCAGTAAATCCGGCTCCTCCTGCTGCAAATGGGCAAGCAGATGGGCGATGACTTCGGTATCGGTTTCCGAGGTGAAGAAATAGCCCTTGGTCTGCAGTTCGGCCCGCAATTCGGCATGGTTTTCAATGATGCCGTTGTGCACCACCGCGACTTTCTCGCCACTCATGTGCGGGTGCGCGTTGCGTTCCGCCGGCATGCCGTGGGTGGCCCAGCGGGTGTGCGCAATCCCGAGACAGCCTTCGACCGGATTCGTCTCCAGCAACTGGCGCAACATGGCGACCTTGCCGACCGCACGGATACGGCCCAGGCTGCCATCGGCCTGACGCACGGCAATACCGGCCGAGTCGTAGCCGCGATACTCAAGGCGCTGCAAACCTTCGATCAGAATGGGCACAACATTGCGTTGAGCGATGGCGCCGACGATGCCGCACATAGGTTTTCTCCGATTAGTTCTTAGGTTGGTTTCTTTTTGACCGGCCGCATCCAGCCGGGAAGCGTGACCTGCTTGGCGCGCGACAGCGTCAATTGGCCCGCCGGCGCATCCTTGGTCAGCGTGGTACCGGCGCCCAAAGTCGCGCCCCGGCCAACCGTGACCGGTGCTACTAATTGGGTATCTGAACCGATGAAGGCATCGTCTTCGATGATCGTTCGATGCTTGTTGGCGCCATCGTAATTACAGGTGATGGTGCCAGCGCCGATATTGACCTTGCTGCCCACCGTCGCGTCACCGACATAGGACAGATGGTTGATTTTTGAATTGAAGCCAACCTGGGCGTTCTTCAATTCGACGAAGTTGCCGATGTGGGTTTCCTCCGCCAACACGGTGCCAGGACGCAAACGTGCGTAAGGCCCAATCACTGCATTGGCGCCTACCTTGGCACCCTCCAGGTGACAGAAAGGTTTGAGCTGGACGCCCGCCGCCAATTCAACATTCTTCAACACACAGTTGGCGCCGATCTGTACACCATCGCCGAGCACTACATCGCCTTCAAAAACGGCATTGATATCGATCAGCACATCGCGGCCACA
>CAZUSF010000005.1:4971-30288 GCA_964623355.1 uncultured Thiobacillus sp.
GCACTACATCGCCTTCAAAAACGGCATTGATATCGATCAGCACATCGCGGCCACAAGTTAGCCTACCGCGAACATCGATCCGGCTCGGATCAATCAGCGTCACGCCATCGGTCATCAGTCGATTGGCCTGGTTGCGCTGATGCAGGCGTTCCAGCTCGGCCAGTTGAGCCCGGCTGTTGATGCCAAGCACTTCCCATTCCGCCGCCGGATGGCAGGGAATGACCCGCTCCCCTTCAGCGGCGGCCATGCCGATGACATCAGTCAGGTAGTACTCACCTTGCGCATTCTTGTTGTCCAGCCGCGCCAGCCAGCCAGCCAGCTTGCCGGCGGGCAGACAGAGGATGCCGGTATTGACTTCATTGATTGCCAGCTCTTCCGGGCTGGCATCTTTCTGTTCGACGATGCGTTCAACCTGGCCGCGCGCATTGCGCACGATGCGGCCATAACCGGATGGATTGGCCAGATGCACGGTGAGCAGGGCGATCGCTCCTTCGCGCGCAATCAGCGTCATTTCCTGCAAGGTTTCCGGGCGGGTCAGCGGCACATCGCCGTAAAGAATCAGGCACAGCGCTGCGGGGTCGAGATGTGGCACGGCTTGTTGTACCGCGTGCCCCGTACCCAGTTGCGGCTCCTGCTTCGCCCAGGCCAGATCAGGACGTGCAACGGCGTTTGGCAGCACTTCCCCACCATGGCCATAGATCACGCAAATGGTTTCCGGGCCGAGTTGATCCGCAGCGGCCAGCACATGCGCAATCAATGGCTTACCGGCTAATGGATGCAAGACCTTGGGCAAGTCGGATTTCATCCGGGTGCCCTTGCCGGCAGCAAGAATGACAATATTCAATGGCAGGTTCATAGGGCAGTACAACAGAGAGGGAGCCGGAAACGCGCGTAAGTATAAACAGCGCTTCTGTGCTTTGTCTGGCAGGCCGGGAAAGAAAAACGGCAGCGCCTGGCTGCCGTTTTGATACTGCTTCTTGCGAGAAGCTTAACGTCTGGTCTTGCGAAGCTTCTGAATTGCCGACAACTGCGCAACGGCTTCGGCCAATTCCGCCTGAGCTCGCGCGTAATCCATCGACGAGGAACGATTCTTCATCGCTTCTTCCGCCAGTTGCTTGGCTTCCAGCACACGCGCTTCATCGAGGTCGGCACCACGCGCAGCGGTATCGGACAAAATTGTGATAACACCAGGCTGAACCTCAAGAATGCCACCGGATACGTAGATCAAATCTTCATCCTCCTGATTCGGTATCTTTATCCTTACCGAACCTGGCTTCAGACGTGTCAGCAACGGTGAGTGGCGAGGATAAATCCCGACTTCGCCCATTTCGGCAGGCGCAATAACATACTCGGCGATACCCGAATAAATAGAGGATTCCGCACTGACGATGTCGACATGGAGAGTCATTGGCATGACGTTACTTCCTTACTGAATGGTCTTAGCCTTCTCGACTGCTTCGTCAACCGTTCCCACCATGTAGAAGGCTTGTTCCGGCAGATGATCGTATTCGCCATTCACGATGGCCTTGAAGTTGGCGATCGTGTCTTTAAGCGACACATACTTGCCAGCCGCTCCAGTAAAGACTTCGGCCACGAAGAATGGCTGCGACAGGAAGCGCTGAATCTTGCGAGCCCGTGAAACCGCCAGCTTGTCTTCCGGCGAAAGCTCATCCATACCCAGAATGGCGATGATGTCGCGTAATTCTTTGTAGCGCTGCAGAGTCGACTGAACCTGACGCGCCACACTGTAATGCTCCTCACCAACGACCAGCGGGTCGAGCTGACGCGAGGTGGAGTCGAGTGGATCAACCGCCGGGTAGATACCCAACTCGGCAACCTGACGACTCAACACCAGCGTGGCGTCCAGGTGGGCGAAGGTGGTGGCCGGCGACGGGTCGGTCAAGTCATCGGCAGGCACGTAGACGGCCTGGAATGAGGTGATAGAACCGGTGCGGGTGGAGGTGATGCGCTCTTGCAGGGCGCCCATTTCCGAAGCCAACGTAGGTTGATAACCCACTGCCGAAGGCATCCGGCCCAACAACGCCGACACTTCGGTTCCGGCCAAGGTGTAGCGATAAATGTTGTCGACAAAGAACAACACATCACGGCCTTCGTCACGGAAGAATTCAGCCATGGTCAATCCAGTCAAAGCAACCCGCAAACGGTTGCCCGGCGGCTCACTCATCTGACCATAAACCAAGGCCACTTTGTCCAGCACGCCGCCTTCTTTCATCTCATGATAGAAGTCGTTGCCTTCGCGAGTCCGCTCACCCACACCCGCGAACACCGAGTAACCGCTATGTTCAACCGCAATATTCCGGATCAGTTCCATCAATGTCACGGTCTTGCCGACGCCGGCGCCACCGAACAAACCCACCTTACCGCCTTTGGCGATCGGCATGATCAAGTCGATAACCTTGATTCCGGTTTCCAGTATTTCTACCGATGCGGCTTGATCGGCATAAGCCGGGGCTTTCCGGTGAATCGGCATGCGCGTTTCAGACGCCACCGGGCCGGCTTCATCGACGGGCTCACCGAGCACATCCATGATGCGTCCCAAGGTCGCTTTGCCCACCGGAACGGTAATGGAACTGCCTGTATTACGCACCGCTGCGCCGCGCTTGAGTCCGTCTGTAGAACCCATCGCGATGGTACGCACGATACCGTCGCCCAACTGTTGCTGAACTTCGAAAGTCAGCGCCGGGTTTTCCATCTTGATCGCGTCATAGACCTTGGGCAGAGATCCACGTGGAAACTCCATGTCTACCACCGCGCCGATGATCTGTACGATTTTTCCTTCGGTCATGGTCTTAATTCCTAGCTAGTTCGATTCTGTTAAACGGCGGACGCACCGGCGACGATTTCTGAAATTTCCTGTGTAATCGCAGCCTGACGGGTCTTGTTGTAAACCAGCTTGAGCTCGTTGACGACATCCTTGGCGTTATCCGATGCGGCTTTCATTGCCACCATACGAGCTGATTGCTCGCATGCCAGATTTTCGGCTACAGATTGGTAGATCAGCGCTTCGATGTATCGCACCATCATACTGTCGACTACGCTCTTCGCCTCTGGTTCATAAATGTAATCCCAGTGATACTCGGCTTTTTCAACTGCACCTTCAGCATTGAGCGGCAACAATTGTGTAAATGAGGGCTCTTGCTTCATGGTCGAGACAAACTTGCTGTACACCAGATAGAGCGCATCAATTCGCCCTTCCTTGTAAGCATCCAGCATCACCTGAACTGGACCAATCAAGCGTTCCATGTGTGGGGTGTCGCCCAAACCAGTCACTTGCGATGCAACGTTGGCACCAAGACGTTGCAGGAAACCCAACCCTTTGTTGCCAATCACGCAAACATCGACTGCAATTTTCTGGTCATCCCAAGCTTTCAGTTTGCTTAAGGCGAGCCGAAGCGCGTTGGTATTCAAGCCACCACACAGACCCTTATCTGTGGTTACCAGGATCAGGCCGATACGCTTGATGGTTTCACGTGAAACCACAAACGGATGGCGATATTCCGGATGCGCTTGACTGAAGTGGGCGGCAACCCGGCCAATCTTTTCAGCATAGGGGCGTGCATGTCGCATCCTCTCCTGCGCTTTGCGCATCTTGGCTGCGGCGACCATCTCCATGGCGCGAGTGATCTTGCGCGTGTTTTCTACGCTCTTGATCTTGCTGCGAATTTCCTTGCCGGCGGCCATGCTTTTTCTCGTCCGTCAGTAGTTGATCAGTAAGCCGCGTTGGCCTTGAAGTCTTCGATAGCAGGGGATAGCAGCTTCTCGGCTTCTGCATCAAGGTCGCCCGTAGCCTGCAGTTTGTCCATGATGGCGGTGTACTTGCTCTTCATGAAAGACTGCAAAGCAGACTCGAATGCCAGGACGCGTTTGACGTCGACATCATCCATAAAACCCCGAGTGACCGCGAACAAGGTGACTGCCATCTCGGCGACATTCATTGGCGAATACTGGAATTGCTTCATCAACTCAGTGACCAGCTTGCCGCGCTCCAACTGCTTGCGTGTGGCTTCATCCAGATCTGAAGCAAATTGAGCGAAGGCTGCCAGCTCACGATATTGCGCGAGTGCCAAACGAATACCGCCACCCAGCTTCTTGATCACCTTGGTCTGGGCTGCGCCACCGACTCGAGAAACCGACAAACCTGCATTGATCGCGGGACGAATACCGGCGTTGAACAGATCGGATTCCAGGAAGATCTGACCGTCGGTAATCGAAATCACGTTGGTCGGCACAAATGCGGAAACGTCGCCCGCTTGAGTTTCAATAATCGGCAATGCGGTCAATGAACCCGTCTTGCCCTTTACCGCGCCTTTCGTCTTCAACTCAACGAAGTCGGCATTGACGCGTGCAGCACGCTCCAACAAGCGTGAATGCAGATAGAACACGTCGCCCGGATAGGCTTCGCGGCCCGGCGGACGCCGCAACAGCAGAGAAATTTGCCGATATGCCCACGCCTGCTTGGTCAAATCGTCATAAACGATCAACGCATCACGACCGGAATCACGGAAATATTCACCCATGGTGCAACCGGCATACGGCGCGATAAATTGCATCGCCGCGGGATCTGAAGCAGTAGCCGCAACAATGATGGTGTGCGCCATGGCGCCATGCTCTTCCAACTTGCGTACCACGTTGGCGATGCTGGAAGCTTTCTGGCCGACAGCGACGTAGATACACAATACGCCGGTGCCTTTCTGGTTAATGATCGAGTCGATGGCTACAGCAGTCTTTCCGGTTTGACGGTCACCGATAATCAACTCGCGCTGGCCCCTGCCAACCGGCACCATGGCATCGATGGCTTTCAGACCGGTCTGCATCGGCTGCGAAACAGATTGGCGCGCAATAACACCTGGAGCGATCTGCTCGATAGGCGCAGTCTGCTGGCAATCAACAGGGCCTTTACCGTCAATCGGCTGACCCAATGCGTTGACGACACGACCTAGCAAGGCTTCGCCGACTGGGACTTCCAGAATTCGACCGGTACATTTCACCGTATCGCCTTCGGAAATATGTTCATACTCACCCAGCACCACGGAGCCAACAGAGTCGCGCTCCAGATTCAGTGCCATACCGAAGACATTGCCGGGGAACTCCAGCATTTCGCCTTGCATGACTTCGGCCAGGCCGTGTACGCGCACGATGCCGTCGGTGACGGAGACCACAGTCCCCTGGGTACGCAGTTCAGAACCCGATTCCAGATTCTGGATGCGGCTCTTGATCAGCTCGCTGATTTCAGACGGATTGAGTTGCATGTGAACTCCAAATTTCTCGATTAAGCTTTCAGGGTGACGGCAAGGGCTGCAAGCCCGCCGCGCACCGACGCATCCATGACTTCGTCGCCAACCTGTATCACGACGCCCCCAATCAAGTCGCTATCGACAGATTGAGTCGCGGTGATTTTGCGACCAAGTTTGCTGTGCAACTTCGCAATCAGCTCGGCCATCTGTGAGGCGGTCAATTCGTAAGCACTGGTGATGTGGGCACTCAACTCACCTTCCTGCTCGGATTTGAGCGCTTCATACAGTTCCACAATTTCAGGCACCAAAGCCAGACGCTTGTTATCAGACAGCAGTTGAACAAGATTACCGGTTTCCGCAGCCAGATTCTTGCCGCAAACGCCGAGTATGACCTCCGCTACTCTGTTTCCTGCAATCGCGGGGTTGCCGACCATAGACTGCAATTGGTCATCTGCGACCACCGATGCGATCAAAGCCAGTTGTTCCGACCAAAGCTTCCATGACCCGCTTTCGCCCGCCAGCTTTGCAATCGCCTCCGCATAGGGGCGCGCCAAGGTTGCACGTTCCATATCAAAGCTCGTTCTTTATGGCTTCCAGGAGATCGGCATGCGCTTTGGCGTCAACTTCACGACGCAGCACTTTGCCGGCTCCGGCGACAACCAACGCGGCAACTTCTCCGCGCAGCGCCTCGCGTGCACGATGTGATTCTTGCCCGATCTCCGCTTTAGCCGATGCGATCATGCGATCGCCTTCTTCTTTAGCGGCACCCTTGGCTTCCTCAACAATTTGAACTGCACGCTTTTCAGCCTGGGCGATGATATCGGCTGCTTTGACCTTCGCCTCTCGCATCGTCTCACCAGCACGCTTGGCGGCCAGTTCCAGTTCATGCTTGCCACGATCCGCTGCAGCCAGACCATCAGCGATCTGCTTTCTGCGGGCTTCCAATGCACTCACGATCGGCGGCCATACAAACTTCATGCAGAACCATACGAATATGGCGAAGGTGATGGACTGCCCAATCAGGGTCATATTGATATTCATGACCGCTCCTCTTGCGTTTAATTGCGGTGGTTAATCAGGCCGCAACAGCGAAGAGAATATACATGGCGATACCGACAGCAATCATCGGGACCGCATCAATCAAGCCCACGACAATAAAGAACTGAGTCCGCAACATCGAAATCAATTCAGGCTGACGCGCAGCGCCCTCAAGAAAACGGCCACCTAGGATAGCGATGCCGATGGAAGCGCCAAGGGCACCTAGACCCATCATGATTGCGCCGGCGATAAACAGCATTGCTTGAGCTTCGGTCATTTAGTTACTCCTGTATCAACAAGTCAAAAAATATTAATGGTGTTCTTGATGCGCCATGTCGAGATAGACAATGGTCAGCGTCATGAAGATGAAGGCTTGCAAGGTAATGATCAAAATGTGGAAAACAGCCCATGCCCACTGTAGCGCGCCACCAGCCAGTGCCAGAGCTGCGCCGCCAGAGAACATGATTGCGATCAGGATAAAGATCATCTCGCCAGCGTACATGTTGCCAAATAACCGCAGAGCGAGCGACACCGGCTTTGCAATCAGATTGACACCTTCAAGCAGCAGATTCGCAGGCATGCCCCATTTTCCAAACGGCTGCAAAGTCAGTTCACCGACAAAACCGCCCACACCCTTCATCTTGAAGCTGTAATAAATGACCAAGGCAAACACAGTCAACGACATCCCGAATGTTGCATTGGGGTCTGTTGTCGGTACGATCTTCAAAAACGGCAAACCTAGCGCGCTGCCCAAGCCTGGTATCCAGTCGATGGGCACTAAATCCATCAAGTTCATCAAGAATATCCAGATGAAGATGGTCAGGGCCAAGGGCGCAACCAATGCATTACGCGCATTAAATGAACTTTTAACGCTGGAATCTATAAATTCAACGATCCATTCGACAAAGTTTTGCAGACCACCCGGCACACCAACGGCTGCAGTTTTCGCGACTTTGTGGAAAAAGAAAAGAAAGACAACACCTAGAAGAATGGAGAAGCCCATGGTATCCAGGTTGATCGCCATGAAACCCATTTCTTTGGCTTCTTGAGCTGTTTGTGCAATTCCCCAGGTACCGTCGGCATGTTGACCATAGGTCAAATTCTGCAGGTGGTGCTTGATGTATTCCGTTGAGGTGTGCGCTTCCGCGGACATGTCTCTAACTCTTTGTTTTGCCTTGAGTTTTCACCCATGGCTTGAATCCATATTCAGAACAACCGCCGGGTCAGTACCATTGACACCATCCAGGCCAGTTGTCCCACGATAAATCCCGACAACATCACAAGCTGAGGCAGATTCAGCAAACCGAATCCTACCGCCAGCAACACGCCGACAACAAAAAACCGCTCCAGCAAGGAACGGTTAAACGACTTTAGATGACGCCGACCATCGCAATGATAGTCCTTTAACCCACGTTGCCAGCGTATCACCAGCAAGCCGGAATTAGCTAGCGCGACCAAGCCACCATAAAGCAGAGCCAGTGCAAACAGGCCATCTTGCATGAACCATCCCATTGCTCCAACAAGCAAAACAGCCACACATTGGAGCATCAGGGCTAAAAACATTAGCGGACGATAATATATTAATTAGCGAGACTGATGCAATCATCAATGGCTTTGATACGGCGTCTCGCCACATCAGGTTGCATTATTGCCCAAAGTCAATTGATGCGACGCAACAGTTCGTCCAATTGTTCCAGATTTTCAAAATTAATCGTGATTCGGCCGGCGCCGGATTTGTTGGCGCCGATCTTGACGATGGCGCCCAAACGCTCGGTCAACTCGTCTTCCAGCCGCGCCACATCACGATCTTTGCGGGGGGCCGACTTTTCCATCGGCTTTGCCATCCGCGCCGCCAATCGCTCCGCCTCGCGAACCGACATTCCCTTGCGCGCCACCTCATGCGCCGCGTCAACCTGCCGAGCATGGGTCAGCGCAAGCAATGCGCGCGCATGCCCCATGTCCAATTCGCCGCCCATCAACATGGCCTGAACCGGTTTCGCCAGATTCAACAGGCGAAGCAGATTCGACACCGCGACGCGTGAACGTCCGACCGATTCAGCGGCTGTCTGGTGGGTCATGGAAAATTCCTGAATCAGGCGATGGATACCAAGGGCTTCCTCCAGCGGATTCAGGTTTTCACGCTGGATGTTTTCAATCAACGCCATTTTCAGCGCCGCCTCATCTTCCACCACCCGAACCAGAACCGGCACTTCCTTCAAACCCGCCAACTGGCTGGCACGCCAGCGCCGTTCGCCAGCAATGATCTCGAATTGACCGCCTGGAATCATACGCGCCAGGATCGGCTGCATCAGCCCTTGGGAGCGGATCGAGGCCGCCAGTTCATCCAGCGCAGCTTGGTCCATGCGGGTTCGCGGCTGATACTTGCCGGGCACCAGGCTTTCCACCGGCAAAGTCAGCAAACGCTCGCCATCGTTGGTATCCCCTTCGCCCAACAGTGCATCGAGTCCACGCCCCAAACCCTTCAATCTAGCCACGTCCTGTCCCTCCGGTAGCAACGGTCTGCTTTTTCAGCAGTTCGCGTGCCATCTGTAAATATGCCTGTGCGCCTTTGGAAGCGCGGTCGTACTGCAAAACCGCCAGACCATGGCTGGGCGCTTCCGCAAGTCGAACATTGCGCGGCACGACAACGTCGAATACCTTGGCGCCGAAATGTGCCTTGAGTTGGTCGGAGACATGCTGCGCCAATGTATTGCGGTTATCGAACATCACCCGCACCACGCCATCGATCACCAGATCCGGATTCAACCGCGCCTTGATCTTCTTGATCGTGTTGACCAGATCGGCAAGACCCTCGATCGCGAAATACTCGCACTGCATCGGGATCAACACCGCGTGCGCGCAAGTCAACGCATTTACGGTAAGCAGATTCAACGCCGGCGGACAATCGATCAGAATGAAGTCGTATTCCGCTGCAGCCTTGTCGAGCGCCATCTTGAGGCGGAATTCGCGCTGCTTGCCGTCCACCAGTTCGATCTCCGCCCCGGCAAGCTCACGATTCGCCGGCAGCAGGTCGAAGCCGCCGGCTTCGGAACGCAATCGCACGGCGGCATAACTTTCTGCGCCCAGTAACAGCTGATAAACCGTCTTGCTCAAACTCTGCTTCTCGGCACCGCTGGCAGTCGTCGCATTGCCTTGCGGGTCAAGATCGACCAACAGCACCTGCATGCCCAGACTGGCCAGACTGGCGGCAAGATTGACGGCGGTCGTGGTTTTGCCGACACCCCCCTTTTGATTGGTGATTGCAAGTATGCGAGCCATCAGACTGGTTCCATGATGATCAAACTCCGTTCGGCGTCCAGGCCAGGTACCTGCAGCGGCAAAGCGCGCAGCACATGTGACGCCTTGAGTTGCGCAATTTCCGCCTGCGGCAACACCCCCTTCATTGCCAGCCAATGCCCGCCGGGCGCCAACAGATGCCCGCTAAGCCGAACAAAATCAGACAGTTCAGAGAATGCACGCGAGACGATCTGGTTGAATTTCTCCTGCGCCTGATAAGCCTCGACGCGGGCATGCACCACATTGACGTTGGGCAACTTCAATTCGATTACCGCCTGCTGCATGAAGCCGCATTTTTTCTGGCTGGCGTCCATCACTGTGACCTGCAAATCGGGTCGCGCAATCGCCAAAGGGATACCCGGAAATCCGGCGCCACTGCCGACATCGAGCAAGCGGCCAGCTTCCACATGCGGCGTCAGCGCCAAGCTGTCCAGAATGTGATGCGTCATCATTCGCTCCGGTTCGTGGATTGCTGTCAGGTTGTAGGTCTTGTTCCATTTGATCAGCAAGGACAGATAGGCAAGCAATGCGGCTTTAGCCTGAACCGGCAAATCAAGCGCCATTTCCATCAAACCGGCATCGAGTGAGGTCGCCAAGGTCATGCCGACACCTTGGCGAATGAGTCCTTGGCAAACGCAGCGCGATCGCCCAGTTCACCGCGCTTCAGATAGACCATCAATACCGAGATCGCTGCCGGCGTCACTCCGGCCACGCGAGAAGCCTGGCCCAATGTCGCAGGTTTCGCCTGATTCAGCTTCTGGCGCACTTCGATCGAAAGGCTGCTCAAACCCATGTAGTCGAAGTCGAGCGGCAAAGCCTGATTTTCCTGACCGCGCTGGCGTTCGATTTCATCGAGTTGACGCGTCACATAGCCGGCATATTTCGCCTCGATTTCCACCTGCTCCGCAGCTTCCTGGTCGGCAATGCCGGGTCCGGCATTCGGCAGGCTGACCAGATCGGCATACGCCACCTGCGGCCGGCGCAGCAAATCGAACAGACTGTATTCACGCTCGATCGACTGGCCGAGCAGGCGCTGCGCATGCTCATCCGGCAGATTATTCGGATTCACCCAGGTCGCCTTCAGACGTTCGCTTTCACGCGCCATCGCCTCTCGTTTCGCCTCGAATCGCTGCCAGCGCGCATCATCCACCAGGCCGAGGCCGCGACCAATTTCGGTCAGCCGTTGATCGGCGTTATCTTCCCGCAATGACAAGCGATATTCGGCGCGACTGGTGAACATCCGATACGGCTCGAGTACGCCGCGCGTCGTCAGGTCGTCGACCATGACGCCAAGATAAGCCTGATCGCGACGCGGCCACCAGGCTGCCCGCTCGTTGACCAGCAAACCGGCATTCAAGCCGGCCAACAAACCTTGCGCTGCGGCCTCTTCATAACCGGTCGTGCCATTGATCTGTCCAGCAAAGAAAAGACCGGCAATGGCTTTGGTTTCAAGGCTCGGTTTGAGTCCGCGCGGATCGTAGTAATCATATTCAATGGCATAGCCCGGACGCAGAAGATGGGCTCGCTCCAGGCCACGAATCGAACGCACCAGATTCAGTTGCACATCGAATGGCAGACTGGTGGAAATGCCGTTGGGATAAAACTCATGCGTGGTCAGGCCTTCCGGCTCAAGAAACACGTTGTGGCCGGTTTTATCGGCAAAGCGTGAAATCTTGTCTTCGATTGAAGGGCAGTAACGCGGCCCGACACCCTCGATGACGCCGGTATACAGCGGCGAACGGTCCAGCCCCTGACGAATGATTTCATGCGTCGCTTCATTGGTCGACGTAATCCAGCACGGTAATTGGGCGGGATGCATCTCGCGCCGACCCATGAACGAGAAAACGGGTACTGGATCGTCACCCGGTTGGATTTGCATCAGCGAAAAATCGATGCTGCGGCCATCGATCCGAGGGGGGGTTCCCGTCTTCAGGCGACCGACCGGCAGGTTCAATTCACGCAAACGCGCGGCAAGCGACACGGCAGGCGGGTCACCCATGCGTCCGGCCTGAAAATTAGCCAGGCCTACGTGTACCAGACCCGCAAGAAAAGTCCCGGTAGTCAGTACAACTGAACGCGCCTTGAACACGATGCCAAGCTGGGTACGCACACCGGCAACCCTGTCCGCTTCCAGAATCAGGTCATCCACCGCCTGCTGAAACAGGGTCAGATTGGCCTGATTTTCAAGCCGACTGCGAATCGCCTGTTTGTAGAGCAGACGGTCGGCTTGCGCTCGCGTCGCCCGCACCGCCGGGCCTTTGGATGAGTTTAGCGTGCGGAACTGAATCCCGGCTTCATCGGTGGCAATCGCCATGACTCCGCCGAGGGCATCGACTTCCTTCACCAGATGACCCTTGCCGATACCGCCGATGGATGGATTGCAGGACATTGCGCCGAGCGTTTCGATGTTGTGGCTGAGCAGCAAGGTCCTTGCGCCCATGCGCGCCGAGGCGAACGCCGCCTCACAACCGGCATGGCCGCCACCCACCACAATGACATCAAAAACTTCGGGGAAAACCATGGTCTTGCTGACGCTTCATAGACTCTGACAGGCGGCGGATTCTACGCCATGCGGTCACCGGTTTCATGCGGTGTTTCACGTGAAACATCGTCAAGCGTGCGCATACAGTTGGTGATACAGACCGCCGCTCTGCATCAGGCTTTCATGCACACCTTCCTCGACGATGCGGCCATTTTCAAATACCAGAATACGATCTGCCTGGCGTACCGCCGAAAGCCGATGCGCAATGATCAAGGTGGTCCTATGGCGCAGAAAATCCGCCAGTGCCGCATGCAGATCATGCTCGGTCTTGCTATCCAGCGCCGAAGTGGCCTCGTCCAGGATCACCACCCTGGGTTGCCCCAAAACCACCCGGGCAACCGCCAATCGCTGGCGTTGGCCACCGGACAATCGGACACCGCTCTTGCCGATCAGGCTATCCAATCCAGCCTCCAGATTGGCGATAAATTCCTTCAGTTGAGCGATCTCCAGAGCGCGCCACAAGTCGCTGTCGCTGAATTGCCGCCCCAGCGTCAAATTCTCACGCACGCTGGCATTGAACAGCACCGGGTGCTGCAACACGACGCCCACATTCTCCCGCACCCGGTCCCAGCCGATCTCGGCAACATCAATACCGGCATAGCGGATCACCCCGGAACGCAACGGATAAAGCCCGAGCAGCGCTTGCACCAAGGTCGATTTACCGCCCCCTGACGCCCCCACCAGCGCCACCTTTTCGCCGGGCGCAATCGAGAGATTGACCTCATCCAGAACAGTTTCGCCATCACCATAGGAAAAGCTGACGTTGACCAGATCAAGCCCGATCGACTCCGATGTCTGGAAAGGATTGCGGCTGGCCTCACCCTGTTCCGCCGGACGCAGCGCCAGCATGCTGTTGATGCGCGCAATGGCCGCATTGGCGGCATACCAGGAGTATTGAATGTTGATGATCTCCTGCACCGGCGACATCATGAACCAGAGATAGCCGAATACCGCCAGCATCTGCCCGATACTCAGATCGGAGAAAACCACCATCAACATCGCGATGGCGCGAAAAATGTCAAAACCGGCAAGAAAGATGAAAAAGGAGATCCGATTCATTGCATCGGATTTCCAGGCGAAGGCCGCCGCATGCACGCGAATATTCGCGGCTTTGTCCTGAACCCGGCCGAGGTAATGTTTCTCCCGGTTCATCGCGCGGATCTGATTCAGCGCATCCAGGGTTTCGCTCAGCGCTTCCTGAAATGCTTCAAAAGCGCTGTTCTCGCTTTTCTTGAGTTCTTTCACCTTCTTGCCCAGGCGGGTCGAAAAAGCGATCACCAACGGGTTGAGCAGAAGAATGAACAAGGCCAGTTGCCAGTTCATCCAGAGCAAAACTCCCGCAACACCGACCAACGATAAAACAGCAACCAGAAAGCCGGAAATTGACGCACCCAGGAATCCATCAACCGCATTCAGGTCGGTGACAAAATGCGAGGTGACTCGGCCTGAACCCAGCGTTTCATACTCCGACAGCGCGATCTTCGAGAGTCGATCGAGCATGCGCGCACGCATGCGATAGACCACGTCTTTTGAAACCAGCGAGAAAGTGCGTGATTGCCAGACATTGAGCAGGATAGACGCCAGACGCAAGCCAAGCGTCAATCCAAGCGCAATCGATATGAACAGAATCGGGCCATGCCAGCCAACAGGAAACCAGGGTGAGAAAAAGGCAATAAACCCTCCCGGCTGGTTCAATAGCACCTCATCCACCAGAACCGGCAGGAATAGTGGCACCGGTACAGCGCACGCTACGGCAATGATGGCAATCAGATTGCCACGAATCAGCGCACTTCGGTGCGGCTGTACATCCGCCAAAATGGATTGCCATGAAAGAGAGGGAGGAACGGTGTAACGGGTTGTCATGATTTCGTCATGCCTGTCGGAATCAAATCAAATAGGGGTTGAAAGCGTATGCATCGACATCAACAAGTTGATAACAACTTGATCTTTAAAGGAAAATATGAATTGTTACTGGCGTGATTATTGCTAGAGAAAGATACGAAGCCAATTTTAAGGAGCTTGATCATGCTCACTTGCACAGTAATCACACCCAATCTCCAACGTAAGCTTTGCCGAGATGTGGCAGCAGACGGTAGCGCCCTGGAACAACGCTTTCCGCGCATTGCAAAAACGCTTTCATCATTTTGGCAAACGTCAGATATCGACACTTACCTCGATGGATTGCTACTGGATGATCGCGGCGATCGGAGGGGGTTCCCGATCGATGTGCTGGATGACCTGATGTTCCTCGCCAGCATCCGTTGGCACGAAACCCATCAATGCGGAACGCTGATCGAAACAACCTCCGCCGCTGCATTCAGTTACTCGGGAAATCGGACTGAACTGTGTAGTTCGAATTCAAATTCCTGGGTGCTGCTGTAGATTGAAAAACACGGTCTGGCAGTGATGTCGTGTGCCGCCTGCAATAGGTTCACTTGCCGATGCAGAACTGACTGAAGATCACGCCCAGCAGATCATCTGAACTGAATTCCCCGGTAATTTCCGAGACTGCATCCTGCGCCAGACGAAGTTCCTCGGCAAAAAACTCGAGTTGCTTGCCGGCCGCCGCAGCGGCCTGAAGCCGATCGCCCGCCCGCCGTAAAGCATCCAGATGACGGGCTCGGGCAATGAATATCCCCTCACCCTGACTGTGCCAGCCAACCACTTCAAGCAACTGCCTTCGAAGTAAATCAATGCCAGCACCGGATTTGGCGGAGAGCCAGATTTCCTTGCCATCTTCGGAAACTCGCGCGGTCTCACCCAATATGTCGATCTTGTTGTGTAGCGTCAGCCTGGGAATCGACGGCAATTGCGCCAATATTTTTGCCTCTGGTTCACCGATGCCGTGATTGCTGTCGATCAGCAGCAGGGCAATATCGGCTTTCTCAAGCACCGCCCAGGTCCGCGCAATGCCTAGTCTCTCCACCGGATCTTCTGTTTCGCGCAAACCAGCGGTATCTATCAGATGAATCGGCACACCTTCTATCTGAATCGCTTCACGCAAGGTGTCACGCGTCGTGCCGGCATATTCGGTCACAATTGCTGCATCGTAGCCGGCAAGTTGGTTCATCAAACTTGATTTGCCGACATTAGGCTGACCGATCAGGACCACATTCAGGCCTTCGCGGAGCAATGCGCCTTGCCGCGCCTGCGCCATCACCTCGCCAAGGCGAGCCTGCAAAGCAGACAATTTTCCCCAGGCATCGGCCTGTTCAAGAAAATCAATATCCTCTTCGGGAAAATCCAGAGTCGCCTCAACCAGCATGCGAAGTTGAATCAAACCATCGCGTAATTGATTGATCTTGCGGGAAAACTCGCCTTCCAACGTGCGCAACGCAGAACGCGCCGCTTCACGGCTACCGGCGTCGATCAGGTCAGCAATCGCCTCGGCTTGAGCCAGGTCTAGCTTGCCGTTGAGAAAAGCGCGCCGGCTAAATTCGCCGGGCTCGGCCAGACGCGCACCAAGTTGCAAACAGCGTTCAACAACCAGTTGCAAAACTTGCGGGCCGCCATGGCCCTGCAATTCGAGAACGTGTTCGCCGGTAAATGAATTCGGGGCGGCAAAGTAGAGCGCGATGCCGTCATCCAGCGCACCGCCCTCCGCATCCAGGAAACGCACATGGCTGGCGTGTCTGGCTTGCAAAACCTTGCCAGTCAACGCGCTGATGAAGGGGTCAAGGTCACGACCAGAAAGTCTGACCACGCCAATGCCACCTCGCCCTGGCGCGGTGGCAATTGCGACGATGGTATCGCTGGCTGTCATGCGTAACGCACCAGATCAGCCACCATGGCGAACTCAGTGCTTGGCGTCGTTGGCCGCCTTGCCACCCGCTTCAATGACCGTATTGATGCGCCATTGCTGCAGGATCGAGAGCACGTTGTTGACCAGCCAGTAAAGCACCAGTCCGGCCGGGAAAAACAGGAACATCACCGAGAAGACGATCGGCATTGCCATCATGATTTTTTGCTGCACAGGGTCCGGTGAAGCAGGCGACAGCTTGACCTGAATGTAGGAAGTAATCGCCATGATCACCGGTAGAACGTAATACGGATCAGGCTTAGAAAGATCCTGAATCCAGAGCGCGAATGGCGCCTGACGCAGTTCAACCGCCCCCATCAACACCCAGTACAAGGCAATGAAAACCGGAATCTGAACCAGGATGGGCAAACAACCTCCCATCGGGTTGATTTTCTCTTCCTGATAAATCTTCATCATGCCTTCGTGCAACTTCTGGCGATCGTCTCCATAACGCTCTTTCAGATTCTGCAGGCGCGGCGCCAGCTTGCGCATCTTGGCCATCGATTTGTAGCCCGCCGCCGACAATGGGTAGAACACCAACTTGATCAACACCGTCAGCAGGATGATGGAAACACCCCAGTTGATGACCAGCTTGTTGATCCAGTTAAGCAGGATGAATATGGGATAAGCCAGAATGGTCAACCAACCATAATCGACCACCAGATCGAGGCCAGGCGCCAAAGATTTGATTTTTTCCAGCTCTTGCGGCCCGGCATAAAGTCGCATCGATACGGTTTTTTCTTCACCCGGATTCAACTTGATGACGGGGAAAATCATGCCCGCGCTGTATTCGTTGTCGCCGACTGCGCGGGTATAGAACTCGCGCTGACTGGCATCTGCCGGGTCTGTTGTTACCCAAGCCGAGACAAAGTGATGTTGCACCAAGCCGATCCAGCCATCCTTGGCTTCTCTAACAAACTCGGTCTTTCCCTTGCTGATGTCCTCGAATGCAACCTTCTGAAACTTGCCGACATCGGTATAAAGCGCGGGGCCGGTAAACGTATACATCAGAGCTGACTCGCCCTCCGGCGGCAGGCCGTGACGCAGTATCTGATAGTACGGAAAACCTTCTACAACAGCGGCGCCACGATTGATGATCTGTGTTTGCACATCAACCACATAACTGCCACGCTGGAACGTATATGTCCGCACCACGTCGGCATTGTTGACGCTGGCCTTCAAAACAACTTTGAGCTCATTCTGGCCATCTTTCAGGCGGTACTCGCCTGGAACCAGTTCAAACACCGTTTTATGGGTGGGCAAAGTGCCACCGACAAAACCCATTTGAGCAAAGTAATTTCGTCCCGCTCGTTCTTCCAGCAAGACAAAAGGCTGATCATCTGCTTCATTCTGGCGATAACGGTTCAGCACCACCTTGCGAAGATCGCCGCCATTGGCATCAATTTCCGCGTCAATGACATCGGTAATGATGCGCGCCCGTGCGCCTTGAACAATCTGACCGCTCTCAGCCAGCACGGTGCTGCTCGGTTTGAGTAACTGTCCAGGCTGCGGAAGTTCAGCATTGGCTGGCTCAACTTGCTGATTCCCTTTGCTGGCCTGAATTTCAATCTCTGGCTTCGGATTGTTGTAGCTTTGCCAGGACTCCCACAGCAGCAAGGTTGAGAAAGAGAAAATGATGAACGCGATGATGCGTTGGGTATCCATGATGTCGGCAGATTTGGTTAATGGCAGTAAGAACGCAGCTAAAGCCTAGCGGCCTTGGCAACTTGAATAGTCCGGGGTGCAAGACATGATTTGCATTGTTTCAGACCCAATTGCAAAGCATCAATGAGCTTAGCATCTTCAATTTTTGATTTGATCCGGGCGACTACATCAAGGCCCGCCAATTCCGACTGATTCAGACGAAAAGCTTCACGAATCAGACGTTTGACACGGTTTCGTGCTACCGCAGTGGCAAGAATCTTCTTCGGCACGATCATGCCCAACCGAGCGTAATCGAGACCATTTGGCGCGGCCAGAAAATCAATGCCGGCGATGGCCCGCACACAGCGGAAACGAAAAACGGATGAAAACTCATCCGTTTTGCGCATTTTCTTTTCTCGCCCGAAAGTTTTTACCAAACCTGGGGCTATGGGCAGCGAGCCCGGATCTGACATCAAATCACGGACTCAGACAGCGAGACGTTTGCGGCCTTTGGCGCGACGAGCATTAATGACGGCACGGCCGCCAACAGTCTTCATGCGCGCACGGAAGCCATGCGTACGCTTACGGCGAACTACGGAAGGTTGATAGGTGCGTTTCATTTCAGGTGCCCCAAAAGATAGGATTTGACTTAAAAAAGCAGCGAATTAGACTGCTAGCCCTCTGTTTTGTCAATCATTTCCGGCTCTCTCCGAGGCGGTGATAGAATCTCCGACCTTCCCCCCATCTGTCCGCTGCCACGCTGCTCATGCACGAATTCTGGAGCCATTGCATCGCCCACTTCGAGCGGACGTTAAACGCCCAGCAGCTTAATACCTGGATCAAGCCGCTCGTCGTCGAGGTGAATCAAGATCAGATCGTGGTCAGCGCACCAAACCGTTTTGTGGCGCAATGGGTACGCGAAAAATTTCTGCACGATATTGAACAGCTTTCACGGGATTTCTTTACTTCGCCGCCGCCGATCAAGTTACTGATTTCAGAAACACGTGTTCAAGCTTCAACCCAACAAGCCGCACCACAAACCGATGAAGCTGACCAGACCAGTTCTGCTGCTCTCCTGAAGAAGAACCAAGCGGTTCCGATTCCCGAACTGGAAGAGATCAAACCGAGAGAAGTCAGGAACAACACCCCAAAGAATGAAAAACCATCTCCGCTGGATGAAAGCCGTCTGAATCCATTGTTCAACTTTGATTCTTTCGTCCCCGGCAAGGCAAATGATCTGGCGCGCGCGGCAGCGCTCCAGGTCGCGGACAATCCTGGCGCCGGCTACAACCCGTTGTTTGTCTATGGCGGTGTCGGCCTGGGTAAAACGCATCTGGTGCAAGCCATTGGCAACCACATGCTTCGGCTCGACCCGAAAGCGCGCATCCGCTATATCCATGCCGACCGTTACGTATCCGATGTGGTTCGCGCCGTGCGCACAAACTCGTATGACGATTTCAAACGCCGTTACGACACGCTGGATCTGTTGTTGATTGACGACATCCAGTTTTTCTCCGGCAAAGAAGGTACCCAGCAGCAGTTTTTCTATACCTTCAATACCCTGATCGAAGAACACAAACAGGTCATCATCACCAGCGATACCTTCCCGAAAAATATGGAAGGCATTGAGGAACGCCTGAAGTCACGCTTCAGTTGGGGCCTGACAGTAATGCTGGAACCGCCAGAACTGGAAATGCGGGTTGCGATCCTGCTCGATAAGGCGCGCATCGATAAAGCCGATCTGGATGAAGGCACCGCTTTTTTCATTGCCAAGCAGATCCGCTCCAACGTGCGCGAACTTGAAGGCGCGCTGAAAAGGGTGATTGCCTATGCCCGCTTCAGCAAGCTGCCCATTTCGGTGGAACTTGCGAAGGAAGCACTGAAAGACTTGCTGGCAGTGCAGAACCGGCAGATATCGATCGAGAACATCCAGAAAACCGTGGCCGACTATTTCAAGATTAAAGTGGCCGACATGTATTCCAAGAAACGCACCCGGATCGTCGCCAGACCACGTCAGATGGCCATGTATCTGGCGCGCGAGTTGACCAATCTGTCCTATCCGGAAATCGGCCTTTCCTTCGGCGGACGCGATCACACCACCGTGCTGCATGCCTGTGCCAAGATAGAAGAACTGAAAGCCAGCGATCAAACCTTGAGAAAAGATTACAACCTTTTGATTCAAGTACTTACAGGATGAAATTGGAGATTCTGCAACATCATATGGCTTGGAGATAACTCTGTGGACAGAGACTGACTCGTTTGTGGATAACCCTACTCAATCGCTTTCGGAAATAACTTATCCACAATTCGAAGGCATGCCATACACAACTTGTCCTGCCTCTTTTTCCACAGCTTAAATCAATGATTTTGATAGAATTTATCGGCTTATCCCAATAAACCGCTGTTACCTATTACTACTACCAGGAATTTATATAAATGCTTGTACTTAAATCTTCCAAGGACGCCTTGCTCAAACCCCTGCAAGCAGTGGCCGGGGTGGTGGAACGCAAGCACACGCTTCCTATCCTCTCCAATGTATTGCTCGAAGTTGTCGGTGGACGAGTTGCCTTTATCGCTACCGATCTTGAATTGCAAATCACGACCTGGATGGAAGACCAGGGTGCAGCTGATGCCGCTTTCACCGTATCGGCTCGCAAGTTGCTCGATATCAGTCGTTCATTGCAAGACGTGGAAAACATCTCGCTCGACCTGAACAATGACCAACTGAAAGTGCAATCCGGTCGTAGCCGCTTCAATCTGCAAACGCTGCCGGCGCGAGATTTTCCCAAGCTTCAGATTCCGGAAGGCCAGGGACTCAACTTCAGTCTGCCACAAGGGTTGATCAAGCAACTGTTGTCGCGCGTGCAATACGCGATGGCAGTGCAGGACATTCGGTACTACCTGAACGGCATGTTGTTCTCGGTGCAAGGCAAACGCTTGACCGTGGCGGCCACCGACGGTCACCGGTTGGCGGTTGACGGAACTGATATGGCGGAAGAAGTCGAGCAGGGGGTTGATGTCATCCTGCCGCGCAAGACCGTGCTCGAGCTGGGCAAACTGTTGAACGATAGCGATGAGCCGGTGCATATCCAGGTGAATCAGAATCAGGTTGTATTCAGACGTCCGGACTTTGAATTGCGTAGCAAAGTCGTCGATGGAAAATTCCCTGATTGGCAACGTGTGGTTCCTGTCGGGCACGACAAGTGTTTTGCCATCCAGCGCCAGCGTTTGTCGCAATCGCTGAATCGCGCCGCCATTCTGACCAATGACAAATATCGCGGTGTACGCATTGCTTTGACGCCTGAAAGCCTTCGCATTGCCTGCAGCAATAACGAGCAGGAAGAAGCGCAGGAAGAACTTGATATCGATTACCAGGGCGAACCGCTGGATATTGGTTTCAACATTCAATACTTGCAGGATGTCCTGAACAACATCGTATCGGAATCTGTTTTGTGTTCCTTCGGCGACCCTACCAGCTCACTTCTGATCACTGTGCCGGGAGAAGAAAACTTCCGCTATGTCGTGATGCCGATGCGGATTTAGGCACCCTCTGTTTGGGTTGAAGGGATTTAGTGTCAGTTGTAAATCATTACAGTTTTAAAGCAGTGGCAGTTCAGCAATGAGTTTTCCGCGTAGTGGGACACAGCGGTGCGGGAAACTCGCTCAATCTACAGAAAAGGTTTCACGTGGAACATCCAAGCGGTAACGGCGGTTACGACGAAGACAGCATTCAGCAACTGGAAGGCCTGGAGGCGGTGCGCAAACGGCCTGGCATGTATATCGGCGATACCTCGGATGGTTCCGGTCTGCACCACATGGTGTTCGAAGTGCTGGACAACGCGATTGACGAAGCGTTGGCCGGTTACTGCGACGACATCAAGGTGATCATCCACCCGGACAACTCGATTTCAGTGTCAGACAACGGCCGCGGCATTCCGGTCGGGGTGAAGCTGGATGACAAGCACGAACCCAAGCGTTCAGCTGCCGAGATCGTCATGGTGGTGCTGCATGCCGGCGGCAAGTTCAACCAGAACAGCTACAAGGTATCCGGTGGTTTGCACGGTGTTGGCGTGTCCTGCGTCAATGCCTTGTCAAAGTGGCTGCGCCTGACAATCCATCGCGATGGCAAGAAGCACTTCATGGAATTCCATCGTGGTGCGCCGATCAACCGCTTGATCGAAGTCCACAACGGCATCGAAGTATCGCCACTGAAAGTGGTTGGAGACAGCGTTCGGCGCGGTACTGAAATCCACTTTTCCGCCGATGAGGAAATTTTCGGCAACGTCATTGATTTCCACTATGACGTGTTGTCGAAACGTATTCGCGAACTGTCCTTCCTGAACAACGGCGTCAAGATCGAACTGATCGACGAACGCGACGGCCGCACCGAGAACTTCGCCTTCTCTGGCGGCGTCAAGGGTTTTGTCGAATACATCAATCGCGCCAAGACGGTGCTGCATCCGAACGTTTTTTACGCCACCGGTGAATCGAAAGTGGGTGACAGCGGCGTCATGATCAGCAGCGAAGTGGCGATGCAATGGAACAGCGGTTACCAGGAACAGGTGCTCTGTTTTACCAACAACATTCCGCAATCCGATGGCGGTACCCACCTGACTGGTCTGCGCGCAGCGATGACGCGGGTGATCAACAAGTACATTGAAGAACATGAAATCGCCAAGAAGGCGAAGGTGGAAATCACCGGCGACGACATGCGCGAAGGCCTCGCCTGCGTGCTGTCGGTGAAGATGCCTGACCCGAAGTTCGGCTCACAAACCAAGATGAAACTGGTTTCCTCGGAAGCGCGGCCGGCGGTGGAAGAAACCGTCTCGCAGAAACTCTCGGAATACCTGCAGGAACGTCCGGCCGACGCCAAGCTGATTTGCGCCAAGATCGTCGAGGCTGCGCGAGCCCGCGAAGCCGCACGCAAGGCGCGGGACATGACCCGGCGCAAAGGCGTGCTCGATTCCGCCGGTTTACCCGGCAAGCTGGCCGATTGCCAGGAGAAAGATCCTGCCTTGTGCGAGCTTTACCTGGTCGAGGGTGATTCCGCTGGCGGTTCCGCCAAGCAGGGTCGTGACCGAAAGTTTCAAGCCATCCTGCCGCTGAAGGGCAAGATCCTCAACGTCGAGAAGGCCCGTTTCGACAAGATGTTGTCGTCGCAGGAAGTCGTTACCCTGATTACTGCGCTTGGCACCGGCATTGGCACCGGGCTGGGCAAGGACGATTACAACCCGGCCAATCTGCGTTATCACCGCATCATCATCATGACTGACGCGGACGTCGATGGATCGCATATTCGTACCTTGCTGCTGACCTTTTTCTACCGCCAGATGCCGGAACTGGTTGAACGCGGCCACATCTACATCGCCCAGCCGCCGCTGTACAAGGTCAAACAGGGCAAGCGTGAGACCTATCTGAAGGACGATTACGAATTCAAGCAATACCTGCTGCGCGAAGCGTTGAATGGTGCTGTTCTGATTCCGACTGCCGATGGCGAGCCGCTGGCGAAAGAAAGCTTTGAGCGCATCGCGCGCGAATTCCTGCTTGCCGAAGCCATGATCGAGCGTCTGGCACGTCGAATCGACCCGGACGTGCTGTATAGCCTGCTGAAGATCCCGGCAATCAGCCTGAATACGGAAGCTGAAGCCCAGGTGGCAGCACAGCTATTGACGACTCAACTGGTCAAGCTGGGCCCGGTTAAGATCAACCCGCTGCAATATGAGAATGACCTCGGCTGGCGTCTGGAAATCATCCGCAGCAAGCATGGCATTGGCCATACCAGCTACCTTGATTTCAACTTCATCGAAGGCGGTGACTACGATCAGTTGCGTCGGACTGCCGAGATTCTTGAGGGACTGCTTTTGCCTGGCGCCGAAATACGCCGTGGTGAAGCGCGTGCGCCGGCTTACGATTTCAAACAGGCGCTCGACTGGCTGTTGAATGAAGTGAAGAAAAACCTCGGCGTGCAGCGCTACAAAGGTCTCGGCGAAATGAACCCGGAACAGCTTTGGGAAACCACGATGGATCCGCAGGTTCGCCGCCTGTTGCGGGTGCAGATCGAAGACGCCATTGCCGCCGACGGCATCTTCACCACACTGATGGGCGAGGAAGTGGAACCGCGGCGTCAGTTCATCGAAACGAATGCGCTGGGGGTAAGGAATCTGGATGTGTAAGGTAGAGAACTCCACCACGTAGCCTTTTGCTATGACGATCCCTGACTACCAGACGTGCATGCTGCCTTTTCTGCGGTACTTGGAAGATGGAAATGAGCATTCACTTCGTGACGCGGAAGAAGCCCTTGCCAAGCACTTCAAGTTATCTCCTGTAGAACGAGCCGAATTATTGCCAAGTGGTCAGCAGGGCATCTTCAAAAACCGGATTGGTTGGGCAAGAACCTACTTGAAGAAGGCCAGACTTCTTGAGTCCCCAAGGCGAGCTGTGTTCAAGATAAGCGAGCGAGGTTTGCAGGTGCTCGCCTCTAACCCGACACGTATCGACTCAAAATATTTGGAGCAATGGCCCGAGTTCGTCGAATTCCGCGATATGTCGAAGACGGGTAACGAGGCTGTTCTGTCTGCCGATCTTCCAATTGCAAAGACAACCCCAGAAGAGGCGATCGAGCTTGCACATCAGGGGTTGCGTGAGCAACTTGCACAAGAGCTTCTATCTCGCATCCTGTCATGTACGCCTACCTTCTTCGAACTGCTTGTCGTAGAACTGCTTGTGAAGATGGGTTATGGAGGTTCCAGGCGGGATGCCGGCGAACGAATAGGTCAAACTGGTGACGGTGGAATCGACGGAATCATCAAGGAAGACCGTCTTGGTCTGGACACCATCTTCATACAGGCGAAGCGCTGGCAAGGGTCTGTGGGTCGCCCTGAAATCCAGAAATTTGTTGGTGCACTGCAGGGGCAACGTGCAAAGAAAGGTGTCTTCATCACAACGTCCATGTACACCACCGACGCGGTTGATTATGCGTCGCGCATTGACACCAAAGTTGTCCTCATCGATGGAAAGCAGTTGGCGGGCCTGATGATTGACTTCGACGTCGGTGTTTCAATTTCAGCTTCATATATTGTGAAGCGAATTGACTCTGACTACTTCGAAGAAAGCTGAGCAACAGCAAGCCACTGACCTTCCATGCTGCTTTACCTCCTCCGCCACGGTGAAAGCGAAGCCAATGTGGGTGGATACATCAACGACGTTCCCGAGAAAACGGTTTTGCTCACCGCCAAGGGGCGGGAACAGGCGGCAACGGCAGCACAAGCATTAAGTGACATCAGTTTCAGCCATGCTTTTGCCTCGCAGTTCCCGCGCGCCCGTCAGACCGCCGAGATCGTACTGGCGGGACGCAATTTGCCGCTGACCATTGATGCCCGTCTGAATGAACGTCGCTCCGGCCTGGATGGCCAGCCGGTTGAGGCGTTTAACGGGTTGGTGCGGCCGGACCCAGTTTGTATCAAGCCGGCGAATGGCGAGTCGTTTCTGGAACAGATGGCGCGGCTACGAGGTTTTATCGAGGAAATTGCGCTGTGTCATCCCACAGGGATCGTGCTGGCGGTTTCGCATGAAAACCCGATACAGGCTGCGGCCGCGTTGGCTGGAATGGACATTGAAGCGGCCGCGCGTGGCGGGCTCGCTAACTGTGAGTGGTTGCGTCTGGAATGGCCGCTTCAGCCGCCTACTTTCTGCGCAAGTGGCTGATTTTCAGCATTAACACCACGCTGGCCAGGATCAGTGTG
>CAZUSF010000006.1:0-13972 GCA_964623355.1 uncultured Thiobacillus sp.
TTCTACGCCGTTTCGCAAGGCAAGATTTCAGTGACTCCGTTGCAACTCGACCTGACTCGCTATGTGCAGATGGGTCTGGTCGAAGACTGGTTGGCGCGATGAGCGTCAGCGGTGTCGGCATGACTTCGCAGCGTGCGCGCATGCGGATGCTGGAGCGGCTGAAAGAACAAGGCATCAAGGATGCGGTCGTTCTGGCGGCAATGAATGCAGTACCCCGGCATCCGTTTCTTGAGGAAAGCATTCAGCAGCGGGCTTATGACGATACGCCGTTGCCGATTGGCCAAGGCCAGACGATTTCGAGTCCCTATACGGTAGCGCGCAGTTGTGAGCTGGCTTTTCGCGGCCAGACGCTTGAACGAGTGCTGGAAATTGGCGGAGGGTGCGGTTACCAGGCGGCTGTGCTGTCCAAGCTGGCAAAAGAAGTGCTGAGTCTGGAGCGGATTGCAAAACTGGTCGGGCGGGCGCGGCTGACTCTGCGCGAACTGCGCATCAACAACGTGCTGATGAAGAATGTCGATGGCACGCTCGGCTTCAAGGCGGCAGCTCCGTTTGACGCAATTGTCGTGGCAGCGGTGATGCCCTACATTCCGGAAGCATTGAAGTTGCAACTCAAACCGGGTGGCCGTCTGATCGCCCCCGTTGGCGGTGGCGATTCGCAACGGCTGATCGTGGTCGAGGCGGAATCGGATGGCAGTTTCATAGAACGAGAGCTGGAGGCGGTGAAATTCGTGCCTCTGCTTTCCGGGGTGATTTGAATCGTTATACGTTTGGCTGCTTGTGGTTTCCGCCGCTGTTGATCGCGGGCTGCGCGAGTACACCTCATCCGGCTCCCGTTCGTGAATCAAGTTTTTCCAAACCTGCTATTCCGGCTGCGCCCCAAGGTCATTATCGAATTCAGCCTGGTGATACGTTGTACAAGATCGCCTTTCAGCATGGTCTGGATTATCGCGACCTAGCTACCTGGAATGAACTCACCGATCCGGGTTTTATCCGCAGCGGCGACCTGCTGCGTATCGTCCCCCCCAATCCTTTACTGAAAAAGGCCGCAATTGCGGGAAAGCCCTATGTTCAGGTCAGCGCCATCAGGTTAAAACCGCAAGTGCCGACAGAACCGGATGAAGACACGGTGCCGGCGTTGTGGACCTGGCCCAACCAGGGAGCTTTGCTGGCGTCTTTTGGTCAAGGCTTGAACAAAGGAATTGATATAGCGGGCGAGCGAGGTGAGCCGGTTTTTGCTGCTGCATCGGGACGAGTTGTCTATGCGGGTTCAAGCTTGCGAGGCTATGGAAAACTCATCATCATCCGGCACGGAAGGTCGCTGCTTTCTGCCTATGCCCATAACGAACGAATATTAGTGGCTGATAATCAACAAGTGATTCGCGGACAATCCATTGCGCTGATGGGGGATTCGGATGCGGATCGCATCAAGTTGCATTTCGAGATTCGCGAATTCGGCAAACCCGTGAATCCACTCAATTACCTGCCGAAAAAGAGTTGAGGGCGAGAATGCAGGAGGATATTTTTCTTGAATCCGCGGACCCGGACCCGGAATCAGAGACACAACCGAATATTGAGCTGGAAGTCGGCCAGGAAACTCCGCATGTCGAAGCCGAAGCAGATTTCGACGATCTGCCTGATGTCACTCAGCTTTATCTGAACGAAATCGGACGCGAAGGATTGCTGACTCAGCCGGAAGAGCGGGCATTGGCGTTCCGTGTGCGCGAGGGGGACTTCGAAGCACGTCAGAAAATGATCGAACACAACCTGCGCCTGGTGGTGAACATTGCCAAGCACTACCTGAATCGCGGCCTGTCTCTGCTCGATCTGATTGAAGAGGGCAATCTTGGGCTGATGCATGCGCTGGAGAAGTTCGAGCCTGAACGCGGCTTCCGCTTTTCCACCTATGCCACCTGGTGGATACGCCAGAACATCGAGCGGGCGATCATGAATCAATCTCGCACGATCCGATTGCCAGTTCATGTGATCAAGGAATTGAATATTTTCCTGCGTGCCCAGCGCCATCTTGAAACGCATGGCGTGCCGGATGCCGGCCCGGAAGAGATTGCCCATCTGACCGGTAAACCCGTGCAAGAGGTGCGGCGGCTCCTGGCCTTGAATGATCGCGTCGCGTCGCTCGATGCGCCGCTGGATATCGATCCGACCTTGTCGATTGGCGAGGCGATTGCAGATGACAACTCGGAACGCCCGGAAGACATGCTGCAGGTGGCTGAACTGGAAAACTATGTGCAAACCTGGTTGGCTGAACTGAGCGATAAACATCGCTGGGTGATCGAGCGTCGCTTTGGTTTCAATGATGAGGACGTTGCCACATTAGAAGAACTGGCTACGCATCTCGGTGTCACGCGTGAGCGGGTGCGTCAGATTCAGCTTGAAGCCTTGCAGACCTTGCGCCGCATTTTGCGTCGTACCGGGATGTCGAAGGAAGGCTTGATATGAAGCCGATTGTGGACTGGAAACAGGTCGATACGGTTCTGCTCGATATGGATGGAACCTTGCTGGACCTGCACTTCGACAATCATTTCTGGCAGGTTTATGTGCCGCAGAAGTTTGCCGAGCAGCATGGCCTGCCCCGCGCCGAGGCGCATGCAGAATGTTTTCGCCGTTATGACGCCAAGGCGGGAACGCTGGATTGGTACTGCGTCGATTACTGGACGCAACAACTCGAACTCGACATCGTGCAATTGAAGCAGGAGCTGTCGCACCTGATCGCGGTGCATCCCGATGTGACTGATTTTCTTGCGGCGCTGAAAATTGTCGGCAAACGGGTGGCGCTGGTGACCAACGCGCATCGCAAGAGTCTGAATCTGAAGATGGACCGGACCGGCCTGGCGGTGCATTTCGATGCGATGCATGTGTCACATGAATATGGCATTGCCAAAGAAGACCCGAGCTTCTGGCATGCACTTCAGCACAACGAACCGTTCGATTCGGAGCGCACTTTGTTGATTGATGACAGCCTGCCGGTGTTGCGATCGGCCCGGGCATTCGGCATTGCGCATTTGCTGGCCATCATTCAGCCTGATACGCGGCAGCCCGATAAAGATGTGGCTGATTTCGCCGCGATACGGCGTTTTGGCGAAATCACGCCATCCGTTTCATTGACCCGCGCACCGCCAAAGACATTGTGATTTCTCCCCTGCAACGATCCGATCTTGAAACCCTGCGCCGTGTTTATCTCTTTTCCGGCCTGGAGGACGACGAATTCCTGCAAGCCATCTCGCACGCGTCGACAGTGACTTTGACCCCGGGCCAGCTTCTGTTCAATCAGGGCGATACCGCCGATTCGTTTTATTGGGTGGCGGAAGGGGTGATTCGTTTGTTCCGCGCCTCGCCGCAAGGCGATGAAAAGGTGATCGATCTGATCGGCCCGAATCGATTTTTTGCCGAGGCGGTTTTATTCATGGGAAGCCGCTATCCCATCAATGCCTCGGCTCAGAGCCAGGCCAGGTTGATCGCGTTCGATGGGCGCAGCTTTCGTGATTGGCTGGCGCAGGACGCCAATCGCTGCTTCAGGCTGCTTGCCGCGATGAGTGCCAGGATGCACAAGCTGGTGAATGAAATTGATCGGCTGACGCTGATGAAAGGCGCTGACCGCTTGCTGCAATATCTGCTCGACCATTCCGATCCGGACGAAACCGGTCGCCACAAGGTGGAACTGGAAGCGCCGAAACAGGTGATTGCCTCGCGCATTGGCGTCAAGCCGGAAACCTTCTCGCGTCTGCTGCACAAGCTGACCGATATCGGTTGCGTCGAAATGGATGGCAATACGCTGTATATCCGCGATCCGGAAGCGATGCGGCAAACCCGCATTGAATAGATCGGTTCAGTTTTCCAGAATCAACGCGGCGGCGACCCGGCGTCCTTCAGCGGCAAGGATGTTATAGGTTCGGCATGCCGCCGGGGTGTCCATCACTTCGACGCCAATTCGCGCCTTGATCAGCCCGGCATAAAGGGCGGTTGAGGGAAAACGCAATTTCCGGCCGCTGCCAAGCAGGATGATTTCAGGTGCGCGCAGGGCCAGTGTGTCGAAATGTTCCGCCGCTAGAAGGTCCAGCGTGTTTGCCCAACCGGTAATGACTTCATCGGGCAAAACAATCAGGCTGGCTTGATGGCGGACTCCGTTGACCAGAATGTGATCGCTGCCATAGCCGGAAATCAGATTGGTATTGGCGTTGTGAGAAAGATGCAGCTTCATGGTGGTTGGGGGGAATTGTTGCTGGGAATTGTGGGTGGTAAACAGAGGGAACAAGTCGTGTTCAGGTCGCGGCGTATCCACAATAGTAAGCAGCCAACGACAGGGTGCATCAGATTGCCCGTGGATTGGGCACTCGGGTAACATTACACGCTTTTACGAAGCCTGACTTTACAAAGCCCCGCGATGGAAGAGTTCCCTAGAATTACACGACTGCCACCTTATGTTTTCAATATCACCGGCGACCTGAAAATGGCTGCCCGGCGGCGGGGCGAAGACATTATCGACTTTGGCATGGGCAATCCGGATCAGCCTACGCCGCCGCATATTGTCGAGAAGATGATCGAAACCGCGCGTCGCGGCGATACCCACCGGTATTCCGTCTCGAAGGGCATCCCCCGCCTGCGCAAAGCGATTTGCAACTGGTACAAGACACGTTACGACGTTGACCTGGACCCGGAGAAAGAAGCCATTGCGACGATCGGCTCGAAGGAGGGCATCGCCCACCTCGCGCTGGCGACGCTCGATCGTGGCGATATCGTGCTGGTGCCTAACCCGAGTTATCCGATCCATATCTATGGCCCGGTCATTGCCGGGGCGGATATTCGCCATTTGCCGATGGTGCCTGGGGTCAACTTCTTCGAGGAAATGGAGAAGGCGATCAAGGACTTCTGGCCACGTCCGAAGATGCTGATCCTGAATTTCCCGAGCAACCCGACCACGCAATGCGTGGAACTCGAATTCTTCGAGAAAGTGGTGGCGATGGCGAAGGAATACGGCATTCTGGTGGTGCATGACATCGCTTATGCCGACATTGTGTTTGATGGCTACAAAGCGCCTTCGATCATGCAGGTTCCCGGCGCCAAGGATGTGGCGGTGGAGTTCTTCACGTTGTCGAAGAGCTACAACATGCCGGGTTGGCGAGTCGGCTTCATGGTCGGCAATGCCAGGTTGTGCTCAGCGCTGGCGCGGATCAAGAGCTATCACGACTACGGCACCTTCACCCCGATCCAGGTTGCGGCGATCACTGCGCTGGAAGGTCCGCAGGACTGTGTCGAAGACATCCGTTTGATGTATCAGAAACGGCGCGATGCGCTGGTCAAGGGCTTGAATGAAGTTGGCTGGAACGTGCAGGCGCCGAAAGCCACGATGTTCCTGTGGACGCCGATTCCGGAACCCTATGCGCATATGAAGTCATTGGAATTCTCCAAAAAAGTGCTCGCCGATGCCAAGGTCGCGGTCAGTCCCGGCGTCGGTTTTGGCGACTACGGCGACGACCACGTGCGCTTCGCGCTGATCGAAAACGAAATGCGTACCCGCCAGGCCATTCGCGGCCTGCGTGAAATGTTCAAGAAAGATGGATTGCTGAAATGAAACCAATCAATGTAGGCCTGCTCGGTATCGGCACTGTCGGTGGTGGTACCTGGACCGTTCTGACCCGAAATCAGGAAGAAATTACCCGTCGTGCCGGGCGTCCGATTCGCATCACTGCAGTGGCGGATCGCAATCTTGAGCATGCCCGTTCGCTGGTTGGCGATCAGGCCAAGCTCACCGACGATGCTTTCGCTCTGGTGAAAGATCCGGACATCGATATCGTCGTCGAACTTATCGGCGGCTATACCACGGCCAAGGAGCTGGTGCTGCAAGCCATCGAAAACGGCAAACATGTGGTCACCGCCAACAAGGCCTTGCTGGCCGTGCATGGCAACGAAATCTTTGCTGCCGCGCAGAAAAAAGGCGTCATGGTTGCATTTGAAGCCGCTGTCGCCGGTGGTATTCCGATCATCAAGGCGTTGCGCGAAGGTCTTTCGGCCAATCGCATTCAGTGGATCGCCGGCATCATCAACGGCACGACCAATTTCATCCTGTCCGAAATGCGTGACAAAGGGCTGTCGTTCGACGCTGCCTTGAAAGATGCGCAAAAACTGGGTTATGCCGAAGCTGACCCGACCTTTGACATCGAAGGTATCGATGCGGCGCACAAGGCGACCTTGATGGCGTCGATCGCTTTCGGCATTCCGGTGCAGTTCGACAAGGCTTACGTCGAAGGCATCACCAAACTGCAAGCGAAGGACATTCGTTATGCAGAACAACTCGGCTACCGCATCAAGTTGCTCGGCATCGCCAAACGCAAGGAGGGGGGGCAAGTGAGCGGCGTCGAACTGCGCGTGCATCCGACGCTGATCCCGGCCAAGCGCCTGATCGCCAATGTCGAAGGTGCGATGAACGCGGTGCTGGTGCAGGGCGATGCGGTGGGGGCGACGTTGTATTACGGCAAAGGTGCTGGCGCCGAGCCGACCGCTTCCTCGGTCATTGCCGATCTGGTCGATGTCACGCGTCTGCATACCGCCGACAAGCATCATCGCGTGCCGCATCTGGCGTTCCAGCCGGATCAACTGACCGACTTGCCGATCCTGCCGATCGAAGAAGTCGAAACCGCCTATTACCTGCGCATGCGCGCCGCCGACAAGCCGGGCGTGCTGGCTGACATCACACGTATCCTGGCCGACCTGGAAATTTCCATCGACGCGATGCTGCAAAAAGAACCTGACGAAGGCGAGGATCAGACCGATATCGTCTTGCTGACGCATGTCGCCAGGGAAAAAGCGGTCAATGCCGCAATGGCGAAGATCGAAGCGCTGAGCACGATTGCCGGCAAAGTGACGCGGATCCGGCTTGAAGAGTTGAACGGCTGACATGCGTTACCTGAGCACCCGCGGTAACCCATCGGCGCTGAACTTCTCGCAAATCCTGCTCGGCGGTCTGGCGCCGGATGGCGGTTTGTATTTGCCCGAGACTTATCCGAAATTCAGCGCTGACGATCTGGCCGCCATGCGCGGCATGGATTATCGGCAGCTGGCTTTCGCTGTCCTGTCACGCCTCGCCGACGACATCCCGGCCGACGATCTGAAAGCGCTGATCGACAAGACCTATACCGCAGACACCTACTGCCATGGTCGCAAGGATTCGGATTACAGCCAGATCACGCCAGTGCGTCGTTTGGAAGATGGCTTGTACATCCTGGAACTGTCCAACGGTCCGACGCTGGCGTTCAAGGACATGGCGATGCAGTTGCTTGGCAACCTGTTCGAATACGCGCTCGACAAGGCCGGCCAGGACATCAACATCCTCGGTGCCACTTCCGGAGATACCGGTTCGGCGGCCGAATACGCAATGCGTGGCAAGCATAATGTGCGCGTTTTCATGCTTTCGCCCGAGCATGGCATGACTCGGTTTCAGCAGGCGCAGATGTACAGCCTGCAAGACGCCAACATCTTCAACATCGCGGTGCGTGGCGTGTTCGATGATTGCCAGGATATCGTCAAGCGCGTATCGAACGATCTCGAATTCAAGGCCCAATATCGCATTGGCGCGGTCAATTCGATCAATTGGGGGCGGATTGCCGCGCAGGTGATCTATTACTTCAAGGCCTACTTTGCGGTGACCTCGGACAACGCACAGCAGGTCAGTTTCTCGGTGCCTTCCGGCAATTTCGGCAACGTCTGCGCCGGCCACATTGCGCACATGCTGGGCCTGCCGGTGCGCAAGTTGATCGTCGCCACCAACGAGAATGACGTCCTCGACGAGTTTTTCCGGACCGGCGTCTATCGTCCCCGTACCGCAGCGCAAACCCTGCATACCTCGAGTCCGTCGATGGATATTTCGAAAGCCTCGAATTTCGAGCGCTTCGTTGCCGATCTGACCGGACGCGATGCCGCCAAGGTGGCTGAGTTGTGGCAAGCCGTCGACTCCGGCGGCAGCTTCGATTTGAAGCCGGATGGCCTGTTCGATCAGCTCAAGAATTACGCGTTTGAATCCGGCTCCAGCAGTCATGCCGACCGGATACGCACCATCCGCATGGCCTGGGAAAAATACGGCGTGATGATCGACACCCATACTGCCGATGGCCTCAAGGTTGGTCTGGAACATCGCGAAGCCGGTATCCCGCTGGTCTGCCTGGAAACCGCCTTGCCGGCCAAATTCGAGGACAGCATTCAGGAAGCGTTGGGTATCCAGCCGGAACGTCCGGCCGGTCTGGAAAATCTGGAGTCGCTGCCGCAACGCGTCGAAATCATGAATGCCGATGTGGTGGCCATTCAGGATTTCGTTGCCCAACACGCCAACGACTACGCCAACGACTACGCCAACGACTACGCCAACGACTAACGCGCCAACGACTGAATCGATGCTTCTTCGCCTGGCTCGGTTTGCGCTGCTCTTCCTGGTTTGTGGACTGGGTGTTGCGTCCGTCGTTGCGTCGTCCCCCGGGTATGCCTTCTGGTGGCAAAGTGCCGCCAGTCCGGAAATCAGAGTCGAAAACCTGCCTCCCGAGGCGCGCCAGACGCTGCTCCTGATCAAGCAAGGCGGGCCGTTTCCGTATTCCAGAGATGGCATCACGTTCCGCAACCGCGAGGGATTGTTGCCGCAGCAGCAGCGCAATTACTACCGCGAGTACACGGTGCCGACGCCGGGTCTGAACCATCGCGGTGCGCGCCGTATCGTTGCGGGCAGTGCCGGCGAATATTGGTACACCGCTGACCACTACCGGTCGTTCAAGCGCATTCGCGAAGCATCGAATGGGGCGCGTTGAAATGGCTCTTCCCGAAATGTTCAACCCCAAAATGATGCAACGCGCGGTGTCTGAAGTGCTGGAGCGGCCGGAACGGAATGGAATTTATCGGCTTTCGCAATCCGACTTCGGCTTCCAGCCTGCTCTGGATGGCCGCGCACTGCGCAGTAAGAAAGCGTTGCTTGTGGGCGTCGCACGGGCGCTCGACTTCCCTGATTATTTTGGTGAAAACTGGGATGCGCTGGAGGAATGCCTGAGCGATATGAGTTGGCGCGATGGACAGATCTGCCTGCTGATCGAACATGCGGATTCCATCCCGGATGCGTTGTTCGCTACTTTCCGGGAAGTCTTTGGACAGATGGCTGAACAGTGGGCCGAAGAAGGCCGGGTCTGCAGCTTGTTTCTGACTGGCCTGGACAATACCGATATTCCGCTGCTGGCCTAGGTGCTGCGAGAACCCAGCGCAAGAACACCGAGCACCCCCAAGCTGCGTACTAATGCACTTCGTCGTTCCGATGGCGGCGCCAGATGATGGTCATCGCCAGGCTGATGAACAAGCCAAACAAGGTGATTATCCAATGGATGTGCATGCCGTGACCGACCATCAGGCTGTAAGCGCCGAGCAGGACCAGAATGCCGATATTTTCATTGAAGTTCTGGATTGCGATGGAATGTCCCGCGCCCATCAGCAAATGCCCGCGGTGTTGCAGCAAGGCATTCAGCGGCACGACAAAAAAACCGGATAAAACGCCGATAAAAAAGAGCAGGGCAGCGGCGACGCGCCAATCCGAGACGAACACCATGGCGATCACCGTGAAGCCCAGGATGATCCCGGCAGGCAGGACTTTGACCGAACTCTCCAGCCGCACCCATTTGCCGGCCAAAGCGGCGCCGACGGCAATACCGACCGCCGACATCGCGGTCAATTGCGTTGCCTGAGTCAGGTCGAATTTGAGATTGAAAGCTGCCCAGGCGAGAACGACCAGGCGCAAAGTCGCGCCGACGCCCCAGAACAACGTGGTGACGGCAAGCGAAACCTGACCGAGCGGATCCTTCCAGAGCAATTTGAAGGAGTGCCAGAAGTCATGTAACAGGAAAACAGGGTTGCGCTTCGGGGTTTTGTGATCAGGTGGCAGGCGCGGGATGTACAAGTTGAACCACGCCGCAATCAGGTACAAAACCAGAATCACCATGATGGCGAATTTGGGCGCGGTAATCCATTCGGCCAGGTTCCACTCGATCAAGGCAGCGCCAACGATTTTTGGACTGATCAGCAAGCCGCCGAGCACTGCGCCAAGAATGATCGCCGCCACCGTGGCGCCTTCCATCCAGCTATTGGCTTTGACCAGCAAAGCCGGTGGCAGGTATTCGGTGAGGATGCCGTACTTGGCCGGCGAGTAGGCTGCCGCGCCGAGACCGACAATGGCGTAGGCATACAGCGGATGCATGCCGGCCAGCATGGCACTGCAGCCTATGACTTTGATTGCATTGCTGATGAACATGACACGCCCTTTGGGCGTCGAGTCGGCAAAAACGCCAACAAATGGTGCCAGCAGGATGTAGGAGATGATGAAGAACTGCTGCAGCAGGGGAACATGCCAATCCGGCGCCGAGAGCGACATCAGCAATGCGATTGCAGCAAACAACAGCGCGTTATCCGCCAATGCCGAAAAAAACTGGGCAGTCAGAATGATGTAGAAACCGCGATTCATCTGGCCAGTATTCGCTGTGTCATGGGTTTGGAAAAAATGCTTTTCAAGGCAGGCCAAGGGGCCGCGAGTGATATCAGGTTGTGATTTCGGGAATGAGGGAATGCCATTGAGAGCGTTTGCCGGCACCCGCAAACGGCGAAATTTGTCACGTCGTTGACGCGTCGGTGGATACCTTTACGATCACATCAGCGGGCGCAGATATTAGCTTCAAAATCGCGTCCTGATCATGTGTTGAGGCAAATTCCGCCTGAACCGAACCACATTTTTCGGCTGTCATAAACTGGAGAATTATGATTGAATCGCATAATTAAAATTTATCCGCGCATAAGAAAATGGCTGATCGCCGACTGCAGGTTTTTCATACCGTTGCCAAGCAATTGTCCTTCACCAAAGCCGCCGAATTGCTGTTCATGACTCAGCCGGCGGTGACCTTCCAGGTCAAGCAGCTGGAAGAGCACTTCAATACCCGTTTGTTCGAGCGCTCGCATGGCAGGATTTCCCTGACGCCAGCGGGTGAGTTGGCACTCGATTATGCCGAGCGCATTCTCAATATGACGGGTGAGATGGAAGCGCGCATCTCCGAACTCGCTGGTCAGGTCAGCGGTCCATTGCTGATCGGCGCCTCGACGACGATTGCCGAATACATGCTGCCGCGCCTGCTCGGCGAATTCAAACAGAAGCACCCGGAAACCCAGGCGCGTCTGACCGTTGCCAATTCGGAGACGATCGAAAACAAGGTCGCCGACCACACGCTGGACATGGGGCTGATCGAATCGGCCTCGCACCATCCGAATCTGGTGACTCAGGTCTGTTGCGAAGATGAATTGGTGATGATCTGCGCGCCCTTTTCCGATCTGGCCCAACTCGAGCACGTCACCCCGAAACAGGTTGCTTCGCATCCGTATATCAGTCGCGAATCAGGTTCGGGTACGCGTGAGTGCATCGACGATTTCTTTCGCAACAACGGCGTCTCGCTGGATGAAATCAATCTGGTCATGGAGTTGGGCAGCCGCGAGGCGATCAAGGGTGCGGTGGCTGCCGGCCTCGGCGTCGCGGTGTTATCCAGCACCACGGTGACCAAGGAAATCCGGCTGGGCGAACTGGTCGCGATTCAATTGGAACCGCCGCTGCGGCGGCAGTTGTCACTCGTGTATCCGCAGGAGAAATTCCGCAGCAAGCTGCTGCAATGCTTCCTGGATTTTCTTGAACAGAGCCCGATGATCAAGGATTTTGCCCTTCCCAAGGTCAAGTGATGACGGTGGATGAGCGGCGCTTGCTGCGCCTGTTTCGCGCGCTTTCTGAAACCAGACAAGCCGGTTTGCTCGACTACGCCGAGTTTTTACTGGCTCGCGTTGCGCCCGAGGAAGTCCCCGTTTCGCAAACGCCGCTCGAGATCGTCCGTCCGAGCCAGGAAAGTGTGATCAAAGCGATCAAACGTCTGCGTGAAACCTACCCGATGCTTGATCGCGCCAAACTGATCCACGAAATCTCCGCCTTGATGAGCCAGCATCTGGTGCAAGGCCGTGGCGCGCCCGAGGTGATCAACGAACTTGAAGCGCTGTTTCTACGTCATTATCAAGTCATGCAAGATATTCAATAACCTCTGCATGCAATAGCCTCTGGCTGCGCGGCGTGCCAATATGCCGGGAGAATACAGCCGTCTATCCAAGGAAATACTATGAGCAATTCCGATCAAGCCGAACTGGACAAGTTCAGTCAACTCGCCCACCGCTGGTGGGACACCAACTCCGAATTCAAGGCGCTGCACGACATCAATCCGTTGCGCCTGCAATGGATTTCCGATTTGGCGGGTGGTTTGCAGGGCAAGCGCGTGGTCGATGTCGGTTGTGGCGGCGGCATTCTTTCGGAAAGCATGGCGCGCGCCGGTGCGCAGGTCACCGGCATCGATCTGGCCGACAAGCCGCTCAAGGTGGCCAAGCTGCATAAGCTCGAATCGGGCGTTGATGTCGACTATCGACTGATCGCGGCGGAAGAACTGGCGGCGGCCGAGCCGGAAAGTTTCGATGTCGTCACCTGCATGGAAATGCTGGAGCATGTGCCGGATCCGGTATCCGTGATGACCGCCTGCGCGCGCATGGTCAAACCGGGCGGCTGGGTGTTCTTTTCCACCTTGAACCGGAATCCGAAAAGCTATTTGTTCGCCATTGTCGGCGCCGAATATGTATTGAACATGTTGCCCAAAGGTACGCATGACTGGGCCAGATTCATCAAGCCGCATGAGCTTGCCGCTTATGCGCGCCAGGCTGGCCTGGATTCGGTCGAACTCATGGGCATGACTTACAACCCGATCTCAAAAATCTATCGTCTTGAGCGCAATACAGACGTGAATTACCTGTTGGCTTGCCGCCGAGCTTGACGGTTCGGGACGAGTTACGTGTGAGTCTCGTTTTGCTGCATCCGATCGCCGCAGTCCTGTTCGACCTGGATGGAACGCTGGTTGATACCGCGCCGGATCTGGGCGGTGCGTTGAATGCCATGCGGCAAAAACGCGGTCTCGCTGCGATCCCTGCACCGGCCTGTCGCGCTCAGTCATCACATGGCGCGCGTGGCTTGCTCAAGCTGGGCTTCGATGTCGAACCCATGCATCCTGATTTTTCGGATTTGCGGCAGGAGTTCCTGGACGTTTACGCCACGATCCTGACTCGCAATTCACCTCTATTCGATGGCGTGGCGGAAGTGCTCGCCGCGCTCGATGAACGCGCGATCAAATGGGGCATCGTCACCAACAAGCCGGCTTGTTACACGCAGCCACTGGTTGAGCATCTGGGGCTGGCAGATCGCGCCGCCTGCATTGTTTCGGGCGACACCTGCAGCCAGCCAAAACCGCATCCTGAACCGGTTTTGCATGCTTGCCGGATCGCCAATGTGGCTGTGGAAGCCTGCATTTACGTCGGGGACGCCGAGCGTGATATCCAGGCCGCCAATGCCGCCGGCATGCCTGCGCTGGTGGCCATGTATGGTTATCTCGACGCTGTCGATCGACCCGGCGATTGGGGCGCGAGAGGCTTTATCCATGCTCCGGTGGATTTACTGGCCTGGGTTTAGTGTTACAGCGTTACTTGAAAGCGGCTCAGCCAGACTTCAAGCCCAGTACTTCGCCTTCTCCGGCAACACCCAGCGCACGCCGCCTTTCGGATCCGCCTTGTCACCGAGGTAGCGGGGAATGACGTGGATATGCAGGTGCGGCACGCTCTGGCCGCCGGCAACGCCCTGATTGATGCCGATGTTGTAGCCATCCGGGTGGTGTTCGGCGTCGAGCAATGTCTTGCACACGTTCAATGCGCGCAACAAAGCTTGCTGTTCCGCATCGGTGGCATCGAACAGCGTTGGAAAATGACGTTTCGGGATGACCACGGTATGGCCGGGCGACACCGGAAACCCATCCTTGTAAACGACGGTAAGTTCGTCTTCGGCCAGGATGCGGGCGGGATCGAGAACGCAGAAAGGGCAGGCTTT
>CAZUSF010000006.1:14072-22462 GCA_964623355.1 uncultured Thiobacillus sp.
CCATTCCGGTATCATTGCGCGTCCCCGCATCAGCTATTTTTATGACCCGTTACGTATTTGTTACCGGTGGAGTGGTTTCCTCATTGGGTAAGGGTATTGCCGCCGCATCATTGGGCGCGATTCTTGAATCTCGCGGGCTGACTGTCACCCACCTCAAGCTGGATCCCTACATCAACGTCGATCCGGGCACCATGAGTCCGTTTCAGCATGGTGAGGTATTCGTTACTGAAGACGGTGCCGAAACCGACCTCGATCTTGGCCATTACGAGCGCTTCACCCGCGCCAAGATGGAGAAGCGCAACAACTTCACCACCGGCCAGATCTACGAGTCGGTGATCAAGAAAGAGCGGCGTGGCGAGTACCTCGGCCGGACCGTCCAGGTCATTCCGCACATCACCGATGAAATCAAGGCCTACATCAAACGCGGCGCCGAGGGCGCCGAAGTGGCGATCATCGAAGTCGGCGGCACGGTGGGCGATATCGAATCGCTGCCGTTCCTGGAAGCGATACGCCAGATGGGTATCGAAGAGGGCCGTGGCGCTACCTGCTTCATTCACCTGACGCTGTTGCCCTACATACACGCTGCCGGCGAACTGAAGACCAAACCGACCCAGCATTCGGTCAAGGAATTGCGTGAAATCGGTATCCAGCCCGACGTGCTGTTGTGCCGTGCAGACCGTTCGATTCCGGCGGAAGAACGGCGCAAGATCGCGCTGTTCTGCAATGTCATGCCGGAAGCGGTGATCGAGGCGCTGGACGCCACTTCCATCTACAAGATTCCGGCCATGCTGCATGACCAGATGCTTGACGAAATCGTTTGCCACAAACTCGGCCTTCTCGCCAAGGCTGCGGATTTGACGGTATGGAAGCAGCTCATTCACGCCCTGGAACACCCACAACACCAGGTTGACATTGCCTTCGTTGGTAAATATGTCGATCTGACCGAATCCTACAAATCCCTGTCCGAAGCGTTGACGCACGCCGGCATTCATACCCAAAGCAAGGTCAACATCCACTACATCGATTCCGAAGCCATTGAGCACGATGGTTGCGACGCTTTGGCGGCGATGGATGCGATTCTGGTTCCTGGCGGTTTCGGCATCCGCGGCACCGAAGGCAAGATCTGCGCGATTCGCTATGCGCGCGAAAACAAGATTCCCTATCTCGGCATCTGCCTCGGCATGCAATTGGCGGTGGTTGAATATGCGCGCAATGTCGCCGGCATGAGCGGCGCCCATTCGACCGAATTCGAGCCGGCTACGCCGTACCCGGTGATCGGCCTGATTACCGAATGGCTGACCGCTGACGGCCATTTCGAGCGGCGCGATGAAAACTCCGATCTTGGCGGTTCGATGCGTCTTGGTGGTCAGGTCTGCAAGCTGGATGCCGGTTCTCTGGCGCATGCCATCTATGGCAAGGACGAGATCATCGAGCGGCATCGGCATCGTTTTGAAGTCAACAACGCATTGCGTGCGCAGTTGGAAAACGCTGGATTGCGGGTTTCCGGTCGCGCGCCGGGAACTGATCTGTGTGAAATGGTCGAACTGCCACAGGATGTGCATCCGTGGTTTGTCGCGTGTCAGTTTCACCCTGAATTCACCTCCAACCCGCGCGACGGTCATCCTTTATTCAAAGCCTTTGTCTCTGCGGCGCTGGTTCACCAGGAAGGAAAAACATCATGAAACTGTGCGGATTCGAAGTCGGGCTGGATCAGCCCCTGTTTCTGATTGCCGGTCCGTGCGTTATCGAATCCGAACAGATGGCGATGGATACCGCCGGAAAGTTGAAGGAAATCTGCGCTGCCGCAGGCGTCAATTTCATCTACAAGTCTTCGTATGACAAAGCCAACCGTTCGTCCGGCAAGTCATTTCGCGGCCTTGGTATGGATGAAGGCTTGCGTATCCTGGCGGAAGTGAAGAAGCAGATCGGCGTGCCGGTGATCACCGACATCCACAGCATCGACGAGATTCCTGCCGTCAGCGCGGTCGCCGATGTGCTGCAAACCCCTGCTTTCCTCTGTCGCCAGACCGATTTCATCCAGGCGGTTGCGGCTTCCGGCCGTCCGGTGAATATCAAGAAAGGGCAGTTTCTCGCCCCGGGTGACATGAAGAACGTGGTCAATAAGGCCAAGGATGCCAATGGGGGTGCAGACAGCATCATGGTGTGCGAGCGTGGCGTTTCGTTCGGTTACAACACCTTGATTTCCGATATGCGGGGTTTGGCGATCATGCGTGAAACCGGGTGTCCGGTCGTGTTCGATGCCACCCACTCGGTGCAGCAGCCGGGCGGGCAGGGCGATCGTTCCGGTGGCCAGCGCGAATTCGTGCCGGTTCTGGCGCGCGCGGCGGTGGCGGTGGGTGTTGCCGGCTTGTTTGCCGAAACGCATCCGGACCCGGCCAACGCCATGTCGGATGGCCCGAATGCCTGGCCGCTGCATTTGATGCAAGAATTGCTGGAAACACTCAGGGATATTGATGCCCTGGTGAAACAAAAGGGCTTTATCGAAGCCCGGATTTGAGTAGAACCCTAAATACGCGCCCGTTGCTTACCCCTGTGACGAACTCTGCGCGCCTTCATAAAAAGGAAATTATATGAGTGCCATCGTTGACGTAATCGCCCGTGAAATCCTCGATTCTCGCGGTAATCCGACCATTGAAGCCGATGTGCTTCTCGAATCCGGCGTGCTCGGCCGTGCTGCTGTGCCGTCCGGCGCCTCCACCGGCAGCCGCGAAGCCATCGAACTGCGTGATGGTGACAAGTCGCGCTATGGTGGTAAAGGCGTACTGCAAGCTGTGGAAAACGTGAATACCGAAATTGCCGAGGCGATCCTCGGCCTTGATGTCGAAGAACAACATCTGATCGACCAGACCCTGATCGACCTCGACGGCACTGAAAACAAGGCTCGCCTGGGCGCCAATGCCATCCTGGCTGTTTCCCTGGCCTGCGCGCGTGCCGCCGCTGAAGAAGCCGGTTTGCCGCTTTACCGTTATCTGGGCGGTGCCGGTCCGATGCAACTGCCGGTGCCGATGATGAACATCGTCAACGGTGGCGCGCATGCCGACAACAACGTCGACATCCAGGAATTCATGATCATCCCGGTCGGCATGACCAGCTTCCGTGAAGCCCTGCGTTGTGGCGCCGAAATATTCCATACCTTGAAGAAACTGCTTGGCAAGGCCGGTCATCCGACCTCGGTTGGCGATGAAGGCGGTTTTGCGCCGAGCTTCAAGTCCAACGAAGAAGCGCTCAAGTTCATTGTCGAAGCGATCAGCGCGGCGGGTTACACGCCGGGCAAGGATGTCATGATCGGCCTCGATTGCGCCGCCTCCGAGTTCTACAAGGATGGCCGCTACGTGCTGGAGTCGGAAGGCTTGAAGCTGACCTCCGCCGAGTTCTCCGATTACCTCGCCGCCTGGGTCGACAAGTACCCGATCATCAGCATCGAAGACGGCATGGCCGAAGGCGATTGGGAGGGCTGGGCGATCCACACCGCACGTCTGGGCAAGTCGATCCAGATCGTCGGCGACGACCTGTTTGTTACCAACGCGAAGATTCTGCGTGAAGGCATCAAGAAAAACATCGCCAATTCGATCCTGATCAAGGTCAACCAGATCGGTACCTTGTCGGAAACCTTCGAAGCCATCGAAACCGCCAAGCGCGCCGGCTATACCTGCGTGATTTCGCATCGTTCCGGCGAAACCGAAGATTCCTTCATCGCTGACCTGGCCGTTGCCAGCAATGCCTTGCAGATCAAGACCGGTTCGTTGTCGCGCGCTGATCGTATTGCCAAATACAACCAGCTTCTTCGCATCGAGGAAGAGCTCGCCGAGCGCGCGCGCTACCCCGGTCTGGAAGCGTTCTATCAACTGAAATGAAATGCGCGCGCTTGCCTGGACGCTGGCGGTGCTGATCGTGCTGCTGCAATACCCGCTCTGGCTCGGCAAGGGCAGCTGGTTGCGCGTGCACGAACTGGAACGTGAAATTGACGCCCAGAGAACCGCCAACCAGGCTTTGGAAGCGCGTAATGTGCAAATGGCGGCGGAAGCCCGGGATCTGCATTCGGGCTACGACGCACTCGATGAACGCGCCCGCTTCGAATTGGGCATGGTGCGCAATAACGAAGTTTTTTTTCATGTCATGGAGCCGGTAGCAGGCAAATCGCTACCGGCCCCGCCACAGGGTAATCGGCCATGATGACCACGCTTCAGATTGTTCTGGCTATTGTCGGTGTTGTTCTCATCGCCATCATCGTTATCTACAACCTGCTGCAGGAACGACGCTTTCGCAAGGAAGCCGAAAAAATGTTCTCGCACAAACGGGAAGATGTGATGTTGGGTGAGTCGGTTCGCGGTGAAGCCGGAGTACGCCGTTCCGAATCGCAGATTCATATGACGGATGACGCTACGCCATCGCCTGAAGTGAAACAAGCAGTGGATGCGGCAAGCGCTTCATTGCCGTCGATGGACACCTTGCGCCGACCAGATTCAGGTTCGATTTTGAGTTCCCTGGAACCCATCGAATCAGTTGTGCCCGATGCCGCTTCGGCAAGTCTGGGCAAGTCGGCGATCGGCAATATGAAGCCAGAGAAGACTACGGCTTCCCGGCCAATGCCCCAAACACCGGCTGTTCCTGCTGCAAAAGCGCAAATTGCACCGACGCCGGTATCGACGCCAAAACCTGCATTGGCGCCTTATACCCTGCCGCAGACTGATCTACCCGCCGCCGCGACGGCCGGAGTGTTTACACCGAGTGGCCTTGATCCGTTGACCGAGTACATCGCCAGACTGAAGTTTTCCGCCCCGACGACGGCGAATTTCGGCCCCTTGTTGAATACCTTGCGTCGCATTGGCAAACCGGTTCGCGCTTTTGGCCGCCGCGTCGATGGCGCATGGGAGGCATTGAGCAGCCATCCCCGCAGCGCGCTTGATCTGGTCGAGTTCGGCCTGCAACTGGCCGACCGTAGCGGCGCATTGTCACAAGATCAACTCGACATGTTCTCCCGCGCGCTCTACGAGTTTGCTGCCGAAGAGGGCGGTGCGGTGACCTGTCCGGACAAGCCGGAAGCGCTGGAACTGGCGCGCGATCTTGATCTGTTCTGCATGGATGTCGATGTGCTGATCGGTCTCAATGTGGTTTCCGCCGACAGTCGGCCGTTTACCAGTGAGGCGATGCACGGTCTGGCGCTGGAATCGAATTTGTCGCTTGAGGCGGATGGCAGTTTCCATGCCCGCGATAGTCATGGCCATACTCTGTTTACCTTGGCCAATCAGGGCGAAGAACCGTTTCCCCGCGACGGTCGTGGCCTGACTACGCATGGGGTGACCTTGTTGTTCGACGTGCCGCGTGTCGCCGACGGTCTGGCCGTGTTCGACCGTATGACGCAACTGGGTTTTGACCTGGCCAATCGTCTTGAGGGTCGTTTGGTTGATGACAACGGTCGCGCCGTCAGCGAGGACAGCCTGAACCGTGATCGCAACCGCTTGTTGGCCTTCTACCATCGCATGGAAGCGCGCGGCATCCCGGCTGGTGGCGAGCGCTCTTTGCGCCTGTTTGTCTAGTTCATCCCGGTTTGATGACGACCCCCGTGGCCGGGGATGCGCCTGATCAGACTGCTGCGCGTGTCAATGCGTTGCGGGCTGCAATCAACGAGGCCAACTATCGCTATTACGTGCTCGACGCACCGACCCTGCCGGATGCCGAGTACGACCGCTTGCTGCGCGAGTTGCAGGAGATCGAGGCGGAACACCCCGAACTTCTAAGCGTTGATTCGCCGACCCAGCGGGTCGGGGCCGAACCGCTGAAAGCTTTTGCTGAAGTCGCGCATGGGATTCCCATGTTGTCGCTCGGCAATGCTTTTTCCGAGTCGGATGTGGTTGCTTTTGATCGTCGTGTGCGGGAAGGATTGGCGCTGGAATCCTCCAACACCGACATCGAATATGCAGTCGAGCCGAAATTCGATGGCTTGGCGGTTGCGCTGCACTATCAACATGGGGTGTTTGTGCGCGGCGCGACACGCGGCGATGGTTTCAGCGGAGAAGATGTCAGCGCCAACTTGCGCACGATTCACGCCATCCCGATGCGCCTGGCCTCTAAACACCCGCCCGAATGGCTGGAAGTGCGCGGCGAAGTCTTGATGTTGCGGCGTGATTTCGAACGGCTGAACGATATCGCGCGGGAGAAGGGCGAAAAAACCTTCGTCAACCCACGTAATGCGGCGGCTGGCAGCCTGCGTCAACTTGACCCGCGCATCAGCGCGCAACGCCGCTTGTCTTTTTTTGCGTACGGGGTCGGACGCGTCGAAGGAATGGCTTTGCCGGAAACGCATGCTGCCGTGATGGATAGGCTGGCCGAGCTGCGCTTGCCGGTATCCGACCAGCGCGCCGTAGTCACCGGTGTGGCCGGCTTGCTGCGCTATTTCACGGCGCTCGGTGAACGGCGCGACAGCTTGCCGTTTGACATCGATGGGGCGGTGTACAAGGTCAATCGGCTGGCGGATCAGGCTGTACTCGGATTCGTCGCCCGAGCGCCACGTTTCGCGATCGCGCACAAATATCCGGCGCAGGAGGAAATTACCCAGGTCGAGGCAATTGACGTGCAGGTCGGCCGAACCGGCGTCCTGACGCCGGTTGCCCGCTTGAAGCCGGTGTTTGTCGGCGGGGTCACGGTGACCAACGCCACTTTGCACAACGAAGATGAAGTGCGGCGCAAGGATGTACGTATCGGAGACAGCGTCATCGTCCGGCGTGCCGGCGATGTGATTCCAGAGGTGGTCAGTGTGCTGCAGGATAGGCGGCCGATGCGGGATCTGGTGACGCCGGAATTTCCGCCTTTTCGCATGCCAACCAGCTGCCCGGAATGTGGCGCACCGGTTATTCGGCTGGAGGGCGAGTCGGCGGCGCGCTGCAGCAATGGTTTTAGTTGTCCGGCCCAGCGTAAACAGGCATTGATCCATTTTGTTTCCCGCCGTGCCATGGATATCGACGGTTTGGGTGAAAAGCTGGTCGAGCAATTGCTCGAGCGTGACTTGGTCAAGACGCCAGCTGATCTTTATCAATTGCAACGTGAACAATTGGCCGGCATGGAGCGGATGGCCGAGAAATCCGCCGACAACCTGTTGCGAGCGGTTGAGACGAGTCGAGGCAGGGATTTGGCGCGCTTCATTTTTGCGCTCGGTATTCGCAATGTCGGCGAGCAAACCGCGAAGGACCTGGCGCGGCACTTCGGCAGTCTGGATGCCTTGATGCGAGCCGATTCAGTCGCTTTGCAACAGGTGCCGGATGTCGGTCCGGTTGTGGCGCAGTCCATGCTGGCTTTCTTTGCAGAACCACACAATCAGTCGGTCATCGAGAATCTGCGCCTGGCTGGCGCGTGGAAGGATGGCGAAGCACAATCGACTGTCACCGGCAAGTTGACGGGAAAGACCTTTGTCTTGACCGGTACCCTGCCGACTTTGTCGCGTGAACAAGCCAAAGCGTTGATTGAAGCCGAAGGCGGCAAGGTGGTCGGCAGCGTTTCCAGGAAGGCCGACTTTGTCGTGGCAGGCGCCGATCCCGGCTCCAAGCTCACAAAAGCGCAAGAATTGGGCATTAGAATCCTTGATCAAGCAACATTTCACGAACTGATTTCACACGGAGATAAAACATAATGAAACGCGTCACGAAAGCTGTTTTTCCCGCCGCCGGTCTCGGCACCCGCTTTTTGCCGGCAACCAAGGCCAATCCCAAGGAAATGCTGCCTATCGTCGATAAGCCGTTGATTCAATATGCGGCGGAAGAAGCTGCCGCGGCGGGTATCACCGACCTGATTTTCATTATTGGACGCAGCAAACGTTCCATCGCCGATCATTTCGATAAAGCGTATGAGCTTGAGGTCGAACTGGAAGCCAAGGGCAAACTGCGTGTGCTGGAAGAGTTGCGCGGCATGCTGCCGATCAACGTCAACTGCATCTACATTCGCCAGGCCGAAGCGCTCGGCCTTGGCCATGCCGTGTTGTGCGCGCAGCCGGCGGTGAATGATGAGCCGTTCGCGGTATTGCTGGCCGACGATCTGATTGACGGCAAGCCGGGCGTGACCAAGCAGATGTGCGATCTGTACAGCTATTACCAATGCTCTCTGGTCGGCGTGCAGAACGTTGATCCGGGTGAAACTGCGTCCTATGGCATTGTTGCCGCCGAACCGATGGCTGAACGGTTGTCGCGGGTGACCCAGATCGTCGAAAAACCGAAGCCTGAAGTTGCGCCGTCAAATCTGGCGGTGGTCGGGCGCTATGTGTTGACGCCGCGAATCTTTCACCATCTGCGCCATATCGAGCGCGGTGCCGGTAACGAGTTGCAACTGACCGACGGCATCGCCGCGTTGCTCAAGGAACAACAGGTGTTGGCGTATGAGTT
>CAZUSF010000006.1:22562-24340 GCA_964623355.1 uncultured Thiobacillus sp.
TTAAATCGGCGCAGGTGCGCGGGAGCTGCCAAAGAATACCTTCCCGCGTACGTCGGCACTTTCCGGCCCCATCAGGTAGAGCAGGTTGGGCAACAGATCATCCAGTTGCGGCAGGATATCTTTCGCTTCTCCAGGGTGGGTTTTTGCCCGTTGCGGTGAATTGATCGGACCGGGAATCAGCAGATTGATGCGCATCGGCGTATCCGTCCATTCATCGGCCTGAACTTTGAAATAGGCTTCCAGTGCGGCTTTCGACACCGCAAACCCGCCCCAGTAGGCGACCGGGTTATGGCCGTGCGTTTCTCCAACCATGATCACCGAAGCGTGGTCGCTGGCTTCCAGGTAGTTCGTGCAGGCACGATTGATGGCGGCCGGGGCGGCAGCATTGACCTTGAACAGTCTGCTCCAGCCTTCAACACTTTCCAGCGCTTGCGGCACTAGCGTTTCAAATGCGGCAGCGCAATGCAGGATGCCGTCGAGACGGCCAATCTGATACCCGATGGCCTGCGCCATGGCAGAGAAATCGGCATCGCTTGCGGCGGCCAGATCCATCGGAAAGATGGCCGGTTGCGAGCCGCCAATGGCGAGTATCTCGTCGTAGACCTGTTCCAGTTTGCGGATCGAACGGCCAAGCAGGATGACAGTGGCGCCATGGCGGGCATATGCGATGGCGGCGGCGCGGCCGAGGCCCTGGCTGGCGCCGGTGACCAGGATGGTGCGGTTTTTCAGGAGATCGGGGGCGGCAATGTATGAAGTCATTTGGAGTCGGCAAGGATCAGTCGCGCGCATTCTACGCCGCTACGTACGGCGCCTTCGAGGGTGGCGGGATAGGTGAGGCTGGCATCCGCACCGGCGGTGTAATCGCCGGCCAGGTAACAGCCTGGGAGCGATGTGCGATTGGCGGGGCGTGGCATGTCGGGTGTGCAGGTGTAGGTCGCGCGTTTTTCGACGATGGTTTTCCATGCCAGCAATTCGGGCAGCGGGCCAAAGCGAGCCGCCAGCAAGGCGAGATAGTCATCGCGAAGTTGTTCCGCCGGCAGGCTCAGGTGCGGTCCATCGGCGCTGGTCACCAGGGCAACGACGCCCGGCGCAATGTCGTTGCGCTCGAACACCCAGGGTGCCTGGCTGTCGCCCAGGCCGAGCATCGGGAAGGGAAGTGACAGTGGTTTTGCAAAACGCAGCCAGAGCGTCAGGATCGGTTGCCAGGTGTAGCCATTCAGTTGAGCGACGACGCCGGCGAGTTCCGGTAAACCGGTCAGCAAAGCTGGCAGGCGGGCAGGGTGCGGCGCCAATACAACTTGAGCTGCGGTGAACTCCGGCCCGGCCAGATGAAAGCCTTGATTGACGCGGGTGATCGTTTCGACCTTGCTGCAGGTATGAACTTCGCACTGCCGCTGGCGCAGATAAATCAGTCCGGCTTCGGCCAACAGCGTGCCCAGATCGGTTCGATTGAACAGCAGGTCGCTGTCGGCACGTGTGCCGGCCAGGCTATCGCGCAGAACGTTGCAGAACACCTGGGCGGAAGCCTGTTGCAGCGGCGTGTTGAGGGCGGCAATGCACAGCGGCGCCCAGAGTTTCTCGGTCAGATTTTTTGGTTGGCGCTGTTGTTCAAGCAATGCGCTGACTGGCTGGTCAGCCGCCAGGATAAAGTCGAGTGCTTGCAGATGGTGCATGAAGCGCGCCGCAGCCAATTTGTCGCGCAGACTCAAGCCGTGGGCGGCGAGCAGGCCGAAAGCCAGATGCAGCGGCTTCGGCAAGCGTGGCAATTGCAGCCGAAA
>CAZUSF010000006.1:24440-30182 GCA_964623355.1 uncultured Thiobacillus sp.
ATCTGTTCGAACGCATCCTGCGGCAGATGGAACGGGGCAATGGCCTCAGCTAACGCGAGTGTCACCGGATGCCCGGGCGAGCCATCATAAAGGCGTGCAATTTCGTCACGCCACCAGGCGAGTTTGGTGCGCGCCAGATTGGCGTCCTGGCATTCGTCGGCGATATCGTCTACTTCGCGGCAGAAAGCATAGAACGCGGTGATCGCGCGTCGCCGGTCGGGCGACAAAAAGCGGAAGCTGTAATAGAAGCTGGAACCGCTGGCAACGGCCTTGGCTTGGCAATAGTCGTGCGGACTCATCGCTGCCTGCATCTCAGTGTCCGCAACCACCACTGCCGCAGGATGCCGACGTGCTGGTGCGCTTTTGTTGGGTAAAGGTGGCGCGCCAGAGCATGTTGAGCCAATCCTTCCAGCCCAGTTTCGGGCGATGCTGGAACATGTCACCGCGCGTTTCATGTAATTGCATCAGGATGCGTTCGCCGCCGAGGATGATCAAACGCATTTCGAAACCGATGCGGCCTTTCAAGGCGAGGCCAAGCGGCGCACCTGCCTGCAACATGCGGCGGGCGCGTTCGATCTGTCCTTTCATGAATTGCTGCCACAACGCATCGCTGCGGCCTTCGGCAATCTGGCGTTCGCTGATGCCGAACTTGGCCATGTCGTCCTGCGGCAGATAGATGCGGTTTTTCTGCCAATCTACCGCCACGTCCTGCAGGAAGTTGATCAATTGCAGCGCCGAACAGATGCCATCTGACCAGGCCTGATGCTTGGCATCCTCATCGCCATAGAGTTTGAGCAGCAGACGACCGATCGGATTGGCTGAGCGTTTGCAGTAGTCCATGACTTCACCGAAATGAGCGTATCGGCTTTTCGTGCAATCCTGTTCGAAGGCGGATAGCAAGTCATGCAACAGCGGGTAGGGCAGGTTGAACTGTCGAATATGCGGCGCCAGCGCCTTGAAGATGGGATGCTCGACCGCATTGGCGTCCGAACCACTCCGCTCCAGTGTGTCGAGATGCGCATGGTATGCGGCCAGCTTCGCCAGCCTGACCTCGGCCGGATCGTCGCCTTCATCGGCAAAATCATCTGCGCTGCGGGCAAAAGCGTAGATCGCCCGGATCGGGGCGCGCAAGCGGCGGGGCAGGAAGATTGAACCGACAGGAAAGTTCTCGTAATGCCCCGGGGTCATCAAATTATCTGGCATATCTTTATTCATTTTAATGAAATCATATAGTTACGTTGTTTTCCAAGCGGGTATCGGCTGGCGGGAAAGGGGTGGCTTAGTTTACACTTAGCCGTTTTTGCGAAAGTGGCGGAATTGGTAGACGCACTGGATTTAGGTTCCAGCGCCTATGGCGTGGGGGTTCGAGTCCCCCCTTTCGCACCATTAATTCCGGGTTGCATGACCGCCAAAACCTTGAATTTGTCGTTAATCCTGCACGATGTGAAGACGACATTTTTAATAAACCATCAGGTTTACAGGGGTTTGGGGAGATTAGCTACCTGGCATGAATATTGATCATTCAAGGAAAACCTTATGACTGCAACCGTGGAAATTCTTGACGGCCTCAATCGCCGCCTCACTCTCAATGTCAACCAGGCCGCTATCCAGGCCGAGGTGAGCAAGCGCCTGAACCAGGTGGCACGGACGGTGCGCATGGACGGTTTCCGTCCCGGCAAGGCACCTAAGAATCTGGTTGCCGCTCGCTATTCAGGCGAAATCCGCAACGAGGTGTTTGGCGAAGCCCTGCAACAGGAATTCAGCAGCGCAATCCAATCCAACAACCTGCATGTGGCTGGTTATCCGCAATTCACGCCGGCTGAAGGCGGTGCGTTCAACGCCACATTTGAGGTGTTCCCTGAAATCAAGTTGGGTGATCTGTCGCAGATCAAGGTGAATCGCCCGGTGGTTGAGGCGGCAGATGCCGACATTGACCGCACGCTTGATGTGTTGCGCAAACAACGCGTGACCTATCACGCTGTCGAGCGTGAAGCGCAGCAGGGCGATCGTGTGCATGTCGATTACATGGGCCAGATTGATGGCGTTGCTTTTCCCGGCGGCGAAGCCAAGGATTTCCCGGTCGTGCTGGGCGAGGGTCGCACCTTGCCGGCTTTCGAAGGCAGCCTGACCGGTATGAAGACTGGTGAAAGCAAGTCGTTCGATGTGACTTTCCCGGATGATTACTTCGCCAAAGAACTGGCCGGCAAGACGGCGAACTTCAATGTCACGGTCAAATCCGTGCATGAAGCAAAAATGCCCGAGGTCGATGCCGATTTTGCCAAGAGCCTGGGCGTCGCCGACGGCGATGTAGCGCGTCTGCGGGATGAAATTCGGACCAATCTGGCGCGTGAAGCCAAACGTCGCGTGCAGGCCAAGGTGAAGGAGCAAGTGCTGAACGGTTTGCTCGAAGCGACGCCGATCGACGTGCCAAGCAACCTGGTTGCGATGGAGCGCACCGCACTGATGGAAAAGGCGGTTACCGATCTGAAAGCGCGCGGCATGAAAGAAGCCGACATCAAATTGAGCGACAGCGTGTTTGAACCTCAGGCCAAACGTCGTGTCTGTCTAGGCTTGCTGATGGATACGATTGTCATCGAGCAGAAGATCATTGCTGGCGAAGACCAGGTGCGGGCCATGGTCGATGAATTTGCGCAAAGCTATGAAGATCCGTCTGAAGTGGTTGGCTGGTATTACCAGGATGCCACCCGCTTGAAAGAAGCCAAGGCGCTGGTGCTGGAAGAGAATATTGTCAATTGGTTGTTGGGACAGGCTCAAGTGACCGATCTGCCGACAACCCTGGAAGCCTTGATGGGGAATGTTTGATGAATAACTGGACGCAGGAACCTTCCGGCCTGGGGTATATCCCCATGGTCATCGAGCAGAGCGGTCGAGGTGAGCGCGCCTACGACATCTATTCGCGTCTGCTGAAAGAACGCGTGGTGTTCATGGTCGGGCCGGTGAACGATATGACCGCCAACGTGGTGGTGGCGCAGTTGCTGTTCCTGGAGTCGGAAAACCCTGACAAGGACATCTACCTTTACATCAATTCGCCGGGCGGTTCGATCACTTCCGGCATGGCAATTTACGACACCATGCGCTTCATCAAGCCGGATGTGTCCACCTTGTGCATTGGTCAGGCGGCCAGCATGGGCGCCTTCCTGCTTTCCGCTGGCGCCAAGGGCAAGCGCTTCGTGCTGCCCAATTCACGCGTCATGATCCATCAACCCTTGGGCGGTTTTCAGGGCCAGGCGACGGATATCGAAATCCATGCCAAGGAAATTCTCTACCTGAAGGAAAGACTCAACGGCTTGCTGGCTGAACATACTGGCCAGCCGATGGAGACCATTGAACGTGACACTGATCGTGACAACTTCATGAGCGCTGAAACCGCTGTGGCTTACGGCTTGGCGGACAAGGTGCTGGCAAATCGCAACGATCCCGCGTAAACTTGACTGAAATTATCGGGTATTAGATTTACTTTACGCACGGAGCTCAACATGGCCGAGAAATCAGGCGACGAAAAACTGCTGTACTGCTCCTTCTGCGGCAAGAGTCAGCACGAAGTTCGTAAACTTATTGCGGGTCCGAGCGTGTTCATCTGTGATGAATGCGTTGATCTTTGTCTCGACATCATTCGTGAAGATGTCGGCAAGGAAACCGACAAGGAAACCGGCGACCGTCTGCCGACACCGCAGGAAATCAGCGCGGTGCTTGATCAGTATGTGATTGGCCAGAGTGTGGCCAAGCGGGCACTGGCGGTTGCCGTATACAACCACTACAAGCGGTTGCGTCAGCCTGGTGGTAGCAAGGATGACGAAGTCGAATTGGCCAAGAGCAATATTTTGCTGATCGGCCCGACCGGTTCCGGCAAGACGTTGCTGGCACAGACACTGGCTCGCCAGCTCAATGTGCCGTTCGTGATTTCCGATGCAACCACATTGACCGAAGCCGGCTATGTGGGTGAGGACGTCGAGAACATCATCCAGAAGCTGTTGCAGAAGTGCGATTACGACGTCGAGAAAGCCAAGAACGGCATCGTCTACATCGATGAAATCGACAAGATTTCGCGACGTTCTGAAAACCCGTCGATCACCCGCGACGTTTCCGGTGAAGGCGTGCAACAAGCGCTGCTCAAGTTGATCGAAGGCACGGTAGCCTCGATACCGCCGCAGGGCGGGCGCAAGCATCCGAATCAGGAATATATCCAGGTTGATACCACCAACATTCTGTTCATCGTTGGCGGCGCCTTCAGCGGCCTCGAACGCGTGATTCGCGATCGTACGGAAAAGTCCGGCATCGGTTTTGGCGCGGAAGTGCAGAGCAAGGACAACCGCAAGGATATTGGTGAAGTTTTCCGCATGGTGGAGCCGGAAGATCTGATCAAGTTCGGCCTGATCCCGGAATTCGTCGGTCGCCTGCCGGTCATCGCGACGCTGGAAGAACTTGATGTGACTGCGTTGAAACAGATTCTGACCACGCCGAAGAACGCGTTGACGCGGCAGTTCGAGAAGCTGTTCCAGATGGAAGGTGTCGATCTCGAGTTCCGTGAAGAAGCGCTGACCGCCATTGCCAATCGCGCCATCAAGCGCAAAACCGGCGCGCGCGGCCTGCGTTCGATCATTGAACATGCCTTGCTCGACATCATGTTCGAATTGCCTGGCATGAAAGATGTGTCAAAAGTTGTTGTTGATGAGAAGACCGTAGCCGGTGAAGGCAAGCCTTTGCTGATTTATGCAGAGCAAGCCAAAGCCGCTGGTTGAAGGCTCTTTATGTAATTAGCGCCGCCGGGTTGAAATCATTCCCGGCGGTCTCATGTAGTCCAAACTGCATCGTTAGCAAGACTGCCGGAGAAAACCATGAGCCAAATCGCCCAATTCGCTGATCCCGTTACCCTGCCGCTGTTGCCATTGCGCGACGTGGTGGTATTCCCGCACATGGTGATTCCACTGTTTGTTGGCCGCCCCAAGTCGATCAAGGCGCTGGAAATCGCCATGGAGAGCGGCAAACACATCCTGCTGGTGGCGCAAAAGTCTGCTGCCAAGGATGAGCCCAGTTTTGATGACCTGTATCAGGTAGGCGCAATCGCCAGCATTCTGCAGATGTTGAAACTGCCCGATGGCACCGTGAAAGTGCTGGTTGAAGGCAATCTGCGTGTCGCGGTGGAAGAATTCATCGAAGCCGACACGCACTTCCTGGCACGCGGCAAGCAATTGCCGGAGACCGGTAACGAAGACCCGGAAATCGAGGCAATGCGGCGCGCACTGCTGGCGCAGTTCGACAACTACGTCAAACTCAACAAGAAAATCCCCCCGGAAATCCTGGCTTCGCTGGCTGGTATCGATGATGCCGGACGTCTGACCGATACCATCGCTGCACATCTGCCGCTGAAGCTGGAGCAGAAGCAGGCCATCCTGGAGATGACTGACCTGAAGGCGCGTCTGGATCATCTGATGGGCTTCATGGAAACCGAGATCGATATCCTGCAGGTAGAGAAACGCATCCGTGGTCGCGTCAAGCGCCAAATGGAGAAGAGTCAGCGTGAGTACTATCTGAATGAGCAGGTCAAGGCGATCCAGAAAGAACTTGGTGATGTCGACGAGACAGGCGATGTTGATGAACTCGACAAGCGCATCAAAGCCGCGCACATGTCACGCGAAGCTGTCAAGAAGGCCGAATCTGAACTGAAGAAGCTGAAGATGATGTCGCCCATGTCGGCTGAAGCCACTGTGGTGCGGACTTACA
>CAZUSF010000007.1:0-29479 GCA_964623355.1 uncultured Thiobacillus sp.
TCGGCGCGCTGGCCTCGCCGCACCAGACCGTGGAAGAACTGTATCTGTTCACCAAACTGATGCGCGGTCTCGGCACGGAAAACATCGACCATCGCCTGGCGCAGGCCGATGCTTCGCTGGGCGCTGGTGCCCGCTGGTTAGGCATGCCGGTGGCCGACCTGACTGCGCTGGACCGCGTGTTGTTGGTCGGAGCCAGCATCCGTCAGGAACAGCCGCTGATCGCGCAACGTTTGCGTCAGGCGGTCAAGCACGGCGCGCAACTGAACGTGCTGCATGCGGCGGGCGACGATCTGCTGAGCAAGGTCAACGCCCGGCTGATCGCCAAGCCGGGTGACTGGCTGAATGGTCTGGCCCAGATCGCCAAGGCAATGCAGGAAGCCGGCGCCAACCTAGGCGCGGCCTCGGCCGCGATTGAGCCGGTCAGCGTCAGCGATGCTGCGCGCAGCATCGCCGCCAGCCTGATGAGCGGCGAGAAGAAAGCCGTGTTGCTCGGTGCGCTGGCGCAGAACCATCCGCAAGCCGCGCAACTTCATGTCCTGGCGCAGGCGATTGCTGCCGCCAGCGGCGCCAGCCTCGGTTTTTTGACGCCTGCCGCCAACAGTGTTGGCGCACAAGTGGTTGGCGCTTTGCCGGGCCCGAACGGCCTTGGCGCGCATGCCATGTTGGCCGATCAGCGTGCCGCCTATGTCCTGCTCGGTGCGGAGCCAGAACTGGATGCCTACGATGCTGCTGCGGCAACTACCGCGATGCGTGGGGCGGAATTCGTGGTCGCGCTCAGCGCGTTCAAGACGACCGCCCTCGATTACGCCGATGTACTGCTGCCGATTGCACCGTTCAGCGAAACCGCCGGCAGTTACGTCAACATGGAAGGCCGGTTGCAAAGCTTCCACGGCGTGGTCAAACCGCAGGGTGAGGCGCGTCCGGCCTGGAAAGTGCTGCGCGTGCTGGGCAATCTGCTGAGTCTGGGCGGTTTCGATTACGACACGGCGGAAGCCGTGCGAGCCGATGCCGTGCATGGCGATCTGGCCGCCGCGTTGAACAATGCTGCACCTGCTAGCGAAATTGATCTTGCCGATTCAACCGTTACTGAAGGTCTCGAACGTATCGGCGAAACACCGTTGTATCAACTTGATCCCATCGTGCGTCGGTCTCCCGCTTTGCAGGCGACCACCGATGCGGCCTCGCCGGTGGCCTGGATGGGGAGTGAATGGATGACGCGGCTTGGTCTGATTGAAGGCAGCCTGGTGCGCGTGCGCCAGGGCGATGCAGCGGTTGAACTGCTGCTGCGCCGCGATGATCGGTTAGCGGTCGGTGCGCTTCGGCTTGCCGCCGCGCATCCCCTGACGGCTGTGCTGGGTGCGCGTCTTGGCCCGATCAGCGTGGAGAAGCTCTGATATGGACGCGCTACTCGCCCCCGTTGCCGAATTGCTCGGTCCCGCCTGGCTGCCGATCTGGACCTTGGTCAAGATCATGCTCATCGTCGCGCCGCTGATGATCGCGGTGGCCTATCTGACCTACGCCGAACGCAAGGTGATCGGCTACATGCAGGTGCGCATCGGCCCGAACCGGGTCGGCCCGCTCGGTCTGCTGCAACCGATTGCCGACGGCCTCAAGCTGCTGATGAAGGAAATCATCATCCCCAGCGGCGCCAACAAAGGCCTGTTCCTGCTGGGGCCGGTACTGGTTATTGCGCCGGCGCTGGCGGCCTGGGCGGCGTTCCCATTCACCGACACGCTGGTGCTGGCCAACATGAACGCCGGCCTGCTGTACATCATGGCGATCACCTCGATGGGCGTGTACGGCGTGGTCATCGCCGGCTGGGCGTCGAACTCCAAGTACGCCTTCCTCGGCGCCATGCGCTCATCGGCACAGATCGTGTCATATGAAATCGCCATGGGTTTTGCGCTGGTCGGTGTGCTGATGGCCTCGCAGAGCCTGAACCTGATCGATATCGTCAACGCCCAGGCCGGCGGTTTCTGGCAGTGGTACTGGCTGCCGCTGTTCCCGTTGTTCATCGTCTATCTGATCGCCGGTGTGGCGGAGACCAACCGCGCGCCGTTCGACGTGGCGGAAGGCGAATCGGAAATCGTCGCCGGCTTCCATGTCGAATACTCCGGCATGGCGTTCGCGGTGTTCTTCCTTGCCGAGTACGCCAACATGATCCTGATCGCCGGCCTCACCAGCATCATGTTCCTCGGTGGCTGGCTGTCGCCGTTCCCGTTCCTGCCGGATGGTTTCATCTGGATCGCGGCGAAGATGAGTTTCGTGCTGTTCCTGTTCCTCTGGTTCCGCGCCACCTTCCCGCGTTATCGCTATGACCAGATCATGCGTCTGGGCTGGAAGGTGTTCATCCCGGTGACACTGGTCTGGATTCTGGTGGTCGGCGCGGCGATGCAGACCCCCATCGGTCACTGGTTCCACTAAGGAGGGGCGTTCATGTTCAACAGCATCAAGTCCTTCTTCAATACCTTTCTGCTCACCGAACTGTTGCGCGGCATGGCGCTGACCGGGCGGCATCTGTTTGCACGCAAGATCACGGTGCAGTTCCCGGAAGAAAAAACCCCGCAGTCGCCGCGGTTTCGCGGTCTGCACGCGCAACGCCGCTATCCCAACGGCGAGGAACGCTGCATTGCCTGCAAATTGTGCGAAGCGGTCTGCCCGGCAATGGCGATCAAGATTGAATCGGAACAACGTGAGGACGGCACACGCCGCACCACGGTGTATGACATCGACCTGACCAAATGCATCTTCTGCGGTTTCTGCGAGGAAGCCTGTCCGGTCGATGCCATCGTCGAGACCCGCATTCTGGAATACCACGGCGAGAAGCGCGGCGATCTTTACTACACCAAGGACATGCTGCTGGCGGTGGGCGACAAGTATGAAGAGCAGATTGCCAAAGATCGGGCTGAAGATGCCCGCTATCGCTAAGCACCTCTGACGGAACCGACATGCAATTCACAGATTTCGTTTTCTACTTCCTCTCCGCCATCCTGCTGCTGGCGAGCCTGCGCGTGATCACCGCGCGCAACCCGGTGCATGCGGCGCTGGCGCTGGTTCTGGCGTTCTTCACGGCAGCCGGTCTGTGGCTGCTGCTGGAAGCCGAGTTCCTGGCAATCACGCTGGTGCTGGTCTATATCGGCGCGGTGATGGTGCTGTTCCTGTTCGTGGTGATGATGCTGGATATCAATCTGGAAGAGATGCGGCGCGGCTTCTGGAGCTATCTGCCGGCCGGCCTGCTGGTTGGCGGCCTGATGGTGGTGGAAATGATCATGGTGCTGGGCGGCAAGGACTTTGGTCTGGCTGAGCCGGTAGCGCATGCCGCCGACTACAGCAACACCAGGGAACTCGGCATGGTGCTTTATACGGAATACGTTTACCCGTTCGAACTGGCCGCCGTGCTGCTGCTGGTGGCCATGGTGGCGGCAATTACATTGACGCATCGCAAACGCGCAGATACGCGCCAGATGAATCCAGCCGATCAGGTCAAGGTCAAGCGCGCTGACCGGATTCGCATGGTCAATCTGAAGTCGCAAAAGCCGGAATCTCCCAAAGAGGATGACGCATGATTGGCCTCAACCACTACCTCATACTCGGTTCCATCCTGTTTGCGATCAGCGTGGTCGGGATATTCCTGAACCGCAAGAACATCATCATCATCCTGATGGCGATCGAACTGATGCTGCTCGCGGTGAACATTAACTTCATCGCTTTTGCGCGCTATCTCGACGACATCAGCGGTCAGGTTTTCGTGTTTTTCATCTTGACCGTGGCTGCAGCTGAGTCGGCCATCGGCCTGGCGATCCTGGTCGTGCTGTTCCGCAATATGCGCAGCATCAATGTCGATAGTCTGGATCGGTTGAAGGGCTGATAAATCATGGATATGCAAAGCCTTTACCTGACCGTTCCGCTGGCGCCGCTGGCAGGTGCTCTGATCGCCGGCCTGTTCGGCAAGGTCATCGGCCGCGCCGGTGCGCATACGGTAACCATCCTCGGGGTAACGATCGCTTTTATTGCCTCGCTGCTGATCTTTCAGGATGTGCAGGCCGGCAACACCTATAACGGACCGGTCTATACCTGGCTCACCTCGGGTGATTTGACGCTGGAGATCGGCTTTCTGATTGATCGTTTGACGGTCCTGATGATGCTGGTTGTCACCTTCGTCTCGTTGATGGTGCATATCTACACCATCGGGTACATGAAAGACGATCCGGGCTACCAGCGTTTCTTCAGCTACATCTCGCTGTTCACCTTCTCGATGCTGATGCTGGTGATGAGCAACAACTTCCTGCAACTGTTCTTCGGTTGGGAAGCGGTCGGCCTGGTGTCGTATCTGCTGATTGGCTTCTGGTACACGCGTGAAACCGCGATCTACGCCAATCTGAAGGCGTTCCTGGTCAACCGCGTTGGAGACTTCGGTTTCCTGCTCGGCATCGGCATGATTTGGGCCTATTTCGGCACGCTCGATTACGTCCAGGTTTTCCAGATGGCGCCGCAATTGGCGAATCAAACGATCAGCCTGATCGACGGTTATGAATGGAGCCTGATGGCGGTGATCTGCATCCTGCTGTTCATCGGTGCGATGGGCAAGTCGGCGCAGTTCCCGCTGCATGTCTGGCTGCCCGATTCGATGGAAGGCCCGACCCCGATCTCCGCGCTGATCCACGCCGCGACCATGGTCACTGCCGGTATCTTCATGGTTACGCGCATGTCGCCGCTGTTCGAACTGTCCGACACCGCGCTGTCATTTGTCATGGTGATCGGTGCCATTACCGCGCTGTTCATGGGTTTCCTCGGCATCATCCAGAACGATATCAAGCGGGTGGTGGCGTATTCGACGCTGTCGCAGTTGGGCTACATGACCGTGGCACTGGGTGCTTCCGCCTACTCGGTGGCGATCTTCCATCTGATGACGCACGCTTTCTTCAAAGCGCTGCTGTTCCTTGCCGCCGGTGCGGTGATCATGGCGATGCACCACAACCAGGACATCCGCTATATGGGCGGCCTGCGCAAGTACCTGCCGATTACCTGGATCACTTCGCTGATCGGTTCACTGGCTTTGATAGGCACGCCGTTCCTGTCCGGTTTTTACTCCAAGGACAGCATCATCGAGGTGGTGAAATTCTCCGAACTGGCGGGCTCGGGCTTTGCCTACTTTGCGGTCACCCTGGGTGTGTTCGTCACCGCGTTCTATTCATTCCGCATGTATTTCCTGGTGTTCCACGGCAAGGAGCGCTTCCGCAACGCGCACCACGGCCATGAACAGGAGGCGCATGCCGATGACGCGCATGGCCATGATGCACACGGCCATGACGCGCACGACCATACGCCGCACGAACCGTCCTGGGTTATCACCCTGCCGCTGATTCTGCTGGCGATTCCTTCGCTGCTGATCGGCTATTTCACTGTCGAGGCGCTGTTGTTCGGCAACTGGTTTGGTCACGCCGTGCACATCGATCCGGCGCATGGCGCAATGCAGGAACTTGAATCGCACTTCCATGGCGCTGCCGCGATGGCAATTCATGGCATGACCTTGCTGCCGTTCTGGCTGGCGGTAGCCGGGGTCGCGACGGCCTGGTTCTTCTACTTGAAGCGTCCGGATATTCCGGCCGCCATTCAGAAGCGCTTCAGCGTGATCAACCGCATTCTGGAAAACAAATACGGTTTTGATACCTTCAACCAATGGTTCTTTGCCGGCGGCGCTCGTCTGCTCGGTGGCAAGTTCTGGCGCTGGGGCGACGTGGCGGCTATTGATGGCGTTCTGGTCAATGGCACGGCGCGCATGGTCGGCCGTATCGCCAACGTTGTACGGCATCTGCAATCCGGCTACATCTATCACTATGCCTTCGCAATGATCATCGGCGTGCTGTTGCTCGCCACCTGGTTCGTGCGCGCTTAGTTAAAACCAAATGGTTGAATTAAAAATGAAAGCGACTGCAGCTCATGATTGAAGGGATTGGCTTCGGCGTAGGTTTCCTCAGCCTCGCCATCTGGGTGCCTATCGTGGCGGGCGTGCTCATCCTGATGACCGGGGGGGACGACAAGAGCGCGGATGGTCAGCGCACTTTGGCGCTGCTTGGCTCGGTGCTGGGCTTTGTCGTCACGCTGCCTTTGTGGACAGGTTTTGACTCCGCCACAGCGGCGATGCAGTTCGTCGAAGTCGCACAATGGGTGCCGGCTTTCAACATTCACTACCGACTCGGCGTCGATGGCATTTCGATGCCATTCATCCTGCTGAATAGCTTCACCACCGTGCTGGTCGTGCTCGCCGGCTGGTCGGTAATCAAGGAAAAAACCGGCCAATACATGGCGGCGTTCCTGATCCAGTCCGGTTTGCTGAACGGTGTTTTTGCCTCGCTCGATGGCGTGTTGTTCTACGTCTTCTTCGAAGCCATGCTGATCCCGCTCTACTTGATCATCGGCATGTGGGGTGGCCCGAACCGGGTGTATGCAGCGATCAAGTTCTTCCTCTACACGCTGCTTGGTTCCTTGCTGATGCTGGTGTCGCTGATCTATCTGTATTTCCAGAGCGGTGGCAGCTTCGAGATTCTGGTCTGGCATCGCGTGCCGTTGACCATGTTCGCGCAGACCCTGTTGTTCATCGCCTTCTTCTTTGCCTTCGCGGTGAAAGTGCCGATGTGGCCGGTGCATACCTGGTTACCGGATGCGCACGTCGAAGCGCCCACCGGCGGCTCGGTGGTGCTGGCGGCGATCACGCTGAAAGTCGGCGCTTACGGTTTCCTGCGCTTCATCCTGCCGATCCTGCCCGATGCCTCGCATGAATACGCCAACATTATCATCACGCTGTCGCTGATCGCGGTGGTCTACATCGGCCTGGTCGCGCTGGTACAGTCCGACATGAAGAAACTGATCGCCTATTCGTCGATCGCGCACATGGGTTTCGTCACCCTCGGTTTCTTCCTGTTCAATCCGCTTGGTATCGAAGGCGGACTGATTCAGATGATTTCGCACGGTTTCATCTCCGCCGCCATGTTCCTCTGCGTCGGCGTCATGTATGACCGCGTGCACTCGCGCCAGATTTCCGACTACGGCGGTGTCGCGAATACCATGCCGCGTTTCGCTGCTTTCTTCATGCTGTTCGCGATGGCCAATGCCGGGCTGCCGGGCACTTCCGGGTTTGTCGGTGAATTCATGGTCATCCTGGGCGCAGTGCAGGTCAATTTCTGGTGGGCTTTCCTCGCTGCCACCACGTTGATCTTCGGCGCCGCTTACACATTGTGGATGTACAAGCGGGTGGTATTCGGTCCGGTCGGCAATGAACATGTGGCGGAAATGAAGGACATCGATTCACGTGAATTCGTGGTGCTCGGCCTGCTCGCCATCTGTGTGCTGGGCATGGGCCTGTATCCGCTGCCGTTTACCGAAGTGATGCATACCTCGGTTGAGAATCTGCTGGCGCACGTCGCCCACAGCAAGCTGGCCTATTGAATGGCCCATTGATCAAGAGCGCGCCATGAACACCGCCACCCTGCACACAATTCCTGACTTCACGCCCGCCCTGCCGGAGATATTCCTGCTTGGCATGACCTGCGCCATTCTGTTGATCGGTGTCATCTTCAAGAATCGCGATTGGGCTTATCCGTTGACCCTGTTCACCCTGGTTGTCACTGCGGCGATCACCGTATTTACCAGCGTGCCGCAAGTGCAGATTACTTTCAGCGGCCAATTCATCGATGACCCGATGGCCGATGTGCTGAAGCTGATGGCCTATTTCTCGACCATGGCGGTGGTGATCTACTCGCGGCCCTATCTGGTCGAGCGCGGACTGTTCAAGGTGGAATTTTTCGTGCTGGCGTTGTTTGCCCTGCTCGGCATGATGGTGATGATTTCCGCCAACCATTTCCTGTCGCTCTACATCGGCCTGGAATTGCTCTCGTTGTCCCTCTATGCAATGGTTGCCCTGCAACGCGATTCCGCCCAGTCGACCGAAGCCGCGATGAAGTATTTCATCCTCGGCTCGTTGGCATCCGGCTTCCTGCTTTACGGCATGTCCTTGTTGTATGGCGTCACCGGTACGCTGGAACTACCGGCAATGGCGCAAGTACTGCAGGCCGGCGTGGAAGAAGACATGGTGCTGGTGTTTGGTCTGGTGTTCCTGGTCGCCGGTCTCGGTTTCAAGCTTGGCGTTGCGCCCTTCCATATGTGGGTGCCTGATATCTATCAGGGCGCACCATCGGCAGTGACCTTGTTCATCGGCTCGGTGCCCAAGCTGGCTGCATTTGCCTTCACCATTCGCTTGCTGGTCAACGGCCTGCATCCGGAAGTCGAACACTGGCAAGGCATGTTGGCGGTGATGGCGGTGTTGTCGTTGGCGATCGGCAACCTGGCGGCGATCATGCAGACCAACATCAAGCGCATGCTGGCGTACTCCACCATCTCGCACATGGGTTTCCTGCTGCTCGGCATCATGTCCGGCACCTTTGCCGGCTATGCCGCCGGCATGTTCTACGTGATCGCCTATGTGTTGATGAGCCTGGGCAGCTTCGGCCTGGTGGTTTACCTATCACGCAATGGAATGGAAGCCGAAAACCTTGATGATTTCCGTGGTCTCAATAGCCGCAACCCCTGGCTTGCCGCAATGATGGCGATCCTGATGTTCTCGATGGCCGGCCTGCCGCCATTCGTCGGCTTCTACGCCAAGTTGTCGATCCTGCAATCACTGGTGGGCGCCGGCTATGTCTGGCTCGCCGTGGTCGCGGTGATGTTCTCGTTGATTGGTGCGTTCTATTACCTGCGTGTGGTAAAGGTGCTGTATTTCGATGCGCCCAAGGTGAATGCACCGGTTTACGCCGCGATCCCCGATGTGCAGGCGTTGCTGAGTATCAACGTCATGGCTGTGATGCTGCTGGGCATCCTGCCGCAGCCGTTGATTACCCTATGCACTTACGCGATGCAGATGACGTTGCAGTAAATCAGGCTGGATCGGTTTAACGCGTCTTGCCACCGGCAATACGCGTGTCGGTCAGGCGCTTTGCAACCGACATCTGTTCTGCCGAGTTATTTCCCGTTCAGCAAGGCTTCGAGTTGATCGCGGCTGTCGCGGTCGTTTTCCTTGTCCAGAAAATCCTGTTTCAGGAATAACTCCATCTTCGGGAAAAGCGCGATGGCTTCATCCAGTTGCGCGTCATTGCCTTTGACATAGGCGCCGATGGTGATCAGGTCGCGGCTGCGTTGGAAACGGGCATAAAGCGCCTTTAAACGACGCACGCGGTCGAGTTCTTCCTTTGGCAACAATTCGGTAATGGCACGCGAGATCGAGGCTTCAATATCGATCGCCGGATAGTGGCCCTGGTCCGCCAATTGGCGCGACAGCACGATGTGCCCATCGAGGATGGCGCGGGCGGCATCGGCAACCGGATCCTGTTGATCGTCGCCTTCCATCAGTACGGTATAGAACGCGGTAATCGAGCCGCCACCTTGACGGCCGTTGCCGGCACGTTCGACCAGTTGCGGCAACTTGGCGAAGACCGAGGGCGGGTAACCTTTGGTCGCAGGGGGTTCGCCTACCGCGAGGGCTATCTCCCGTTGCGCCTGGGCGTAGCGGGTGAGTGAATCCATGATCAGCAACACGTTCATCCCCTGATCGCGGAAATTCTCGGCAATCGCGGTGGCATAGGCGGCACCGTGCAACCTCATCAGTGGCGGTGAGTCGGCCGGGGCAGCGACCACGGCGGCGCGGCGCAGGCCTTCCTCGCCGAGGATGTTCTCAATAAAGTCTTTCACTTCGCGACCGCGTTCGCCGATCAGGCCGACGACAACGACATCGGCGGCGGTATAGCGCGCCATCATGCCGAGCAGCATGGATTTTCCGACGCCGCTGCCGGCAAACAAACCCATGCGCTGGCCGCGACCCACGGTGAGCAGGGCGTTGATCGCGCGCACGCCGACATCGAGCACATCCTTGATCGGCTCACGTTCCATCGGGTTGATCGGGCGCGAATAGAGCGGCGCGCGGCGCGAGGCTTCAACATTGCCGAGACGATCAAGCGGGCGACCGGCGCCGTCGATGACGCGGCCAAGCAGCTCGGCACCGACCGCGACCTGACGAATACGGTCTTCGATGCGACGGCGCTTGTAGTACGGCTTGTTGATGCGCGGAGGTTCAAAGCCGCAACTGGCCGCCATTTCGACGGTTGCGCCCGGCGCCAGGCCATAGATGTCGGTGGCGGGCATGAGATACAAACGTTCGCCGGAAAAGCCGACCACTTCGGCGTCGACCTGCTGGCCGCTGGCCATGTTGATGCGGCAGGACGAGCCGGTGGCGAGCTTCAGGCCGGAGGCTTCCATGATCAGACCGGCCACCCGGGTCAGGCGGCCGGTGGCGTACCAGGGATTGAGCTGGCTAGCCGCATCCTGGCAATCGCGCAGATAAGTCAGCAACGACGCAGCGGGGTTTTCCGGCCGAGTAGCGGTTTCTTCCGGCGAAAGATCCGGCGTTGTCAGGTCAGCCATGAGGTGTCCGAGCCGAGGCAGCGGGTGAGTTCAAGCCAGCGCGCCTGGATGCTGCCATCGAGTTCGTTGTAAGTACTTTCGAAGCGGAAACCACCCGGTTCTAGATGCGCGTCCTCGCTGACTTTCCAGGACAGATGTCCATGTTCGTGCGCCAGCCAGTCACGCACGATCTGGGCGCTATCCGGGTGCGTGATGATTTTGTGATGACCATTCAGTGAGGGCAGCGATTTCAGCGCTTCACTGATTGCGTCGAGGATCAGTTCGGGTTTGATCTCCAGCGCGCTGCGCAGAATCTGGCGTGCCATAACCAGGGCAAGTTCGAGCACTTCGCGCGCGACTTCCTGATCCTGACGCACCAGTTCGCCTTCGAGCGCGCTGGCCAGTGATTGAATTTCGCGGATATAACGTTCGCTATCCGCCTTGCCGGTATCGAAGCCCGCCTTGCGGCCTTCTTCCAGACCCAGCTGATAGCCTTCCTGCCAGGCTTCCTGGTGCAGTCGTTCAAGATCTTCCGCCGTTGGCAATACCACCCGTTCTTCCGGCTCTGGGTCGGGTATGACGGCGGCGGATTCCGCTTCGACAGCAGACGGGCGCATGGCATGCGGTGTGCTCCAGGCGTCACTCTCTTCGAATGCGGCGAGCTCCCAGCGCTGGTAGGCGGTGAGTTGTTCTTTCGGGATGACCTTGGACATGCTGCGATGATAGGGCAGTGCGGCGCACTACGGGGAAACGGCGTCAGCCGACCAGCGCTTCGTCGCCGCCTTTGCCGCCGAGCACGATCTGGCCTTCGTCGACCAGTTTGCGCACGATCTTGAGGATTTCCTTCTGTTCGGCTTCGACCTCGGACAAACGAACCGCGCCTTTTGCTTCCAGGTCTTCCTTGAGCGCTTCAGCGGCGCGGCTGGACATGTTCTTGAAGATGAGATCACGCAGCTCTTGCGAGGTGCCTTTGAGCGCGACGATCAGCGTTTCCGATTGCACTTCGCGCAGCAGCAACTGGACCGAGCGGTCGTCGAGGGCGAGGATATTGTCGAAGGTAAACATCTGATCCTGGATCTTTTGCGCCAGGTCTGCATCGTGTTCGCGGATGTTGGCCAGGACCGAGGCTTCGACCGCGCCGCCCATGAAATTGAGAATATCCGCAGCCGCCTTGACGCCACCCAGCGTCGTCTTCTTGGTGACCTCGCCGCCGGACAGGAGTTGGGTGAGGACTTCATTCAGCTCGCGCATGGCCATCGGCTGAGCGCCTTCCAGCGTGGCGATACGGACCATGACATCGTTGCGCAAGCGTTCCGGCAACAGGTTGAGAATTTCGCTGGCGTGATCGCGCTCCAGATGCACCATGATGGTGGCGATGATCTGCGGATGCTCATTCCGGATCATCTCGGCGACGCTGGCGGAATCGAGCCACTTCAGGCTTTCGATGCCGGCACTGTCGTTGCCTTGCAGGATGCGATCGATCAGATGTGCAGCCTTGTCGTCGCCAAGTGCTTTTTTCAGTACCGAACGGATGTAATCGTCGGAGTCGGCCAGGCTGATGCGGCCCTCGGTTTCCGAGTGAAACTCATGCAAGACCGATTCAATCCGTTCTTTGCTGACGTTGCCGACGGAAGCCATCGCCATGCCCAGTTTCTGTACTTCCTTCGGGCCGAGATATTTAAAGACTTCCGCCGCTTCTTCATGCCCCAGTGCGAGCATCAGGATGGCGCATTTGTTGACGCTTTCGTCGCTCATTCCTTAACCATCCATTCCTTGACGATGTCTGCCGTGACCTTCGGGTCGGCTTTCGAGAATTCCCGGACTTTGGTCAGAATTTCAGCATAGGTGTCGGCGGGCGTTGGAGCATGGCCACCGGCTCCGCCAGGTTGACCGGCAACACCCCCTTCAGCGGCTTCACCCTCGGCCGGTGGCCTTGCTTCCGGCGGTTTGACCATGTCGCGCAGGATGGGCCGCAGCACACCGAATACCAGATAGAACGCGAGGCCGAAGATCAACAGATTCTTCAGCAGCGTTTTCACCATCGAAACGTTGTCCGGATCTTTCCAGAGCGGGATATCTTGTTCGATTTTGCTCTCGGTGAAGGCTGCATTCACCACATTGACGGTATCGCCGCGTTGCTGGCTATAGCCCATCGATTCCTTCACCAGATTGTTGATCTGTTCCAGTTCGGCGGGCGGCAACGGAACCGGTTTAGTGGCAACGCCGTTTTCATCCAGGGCGCCTGTTTTGTAGTTGATGACCACGGCGACTGATAAACGCTTGATCCGGCCAAGCGGCTCCTTGGTATGACGGATGGTCTTGTCGAGTTCGAAGTTAGTGGTGTTTTCGGTCCGGCTTGAACTGCTGCCCTCGCCCTGACCGGCTCCGGTATTCGGTCCGGCATTGGCGCCGGCGGGTGCGTTCAGCGGCGCGGTGGCGGGGCCGGGCGGTTGATTGGTCAGCGCGCCGGGAACGCCTTGCGCCTGGTTGCCGGCCCGGTTGACGTCTTCCACCGTTTGCAGGCTGCGAACGGCTTGCGCGTCCGGGGTTGGGTTCGGCCGATACGATTCGCTGGTCGCTTCGGAGACGGAAAAATCAAGGTCGGCACGCACTTCGGCTTTGACATTGCCATCGCCCACAATCGGTGAAACGATGGCTTCGATGCTTTGTGCGTAATTCCGCTCAATCGAGCGGACGTAATCGAGTTGGTTTGAATTTAGGCCTAGCGCCGATGCGTTATCCGCCTTGTTGGTCAGCAGGTTGCCCGCCTGATCGACCACCGTCACATTGTTCGGCGACAGTTCAGGCACGCTGCTGGAAACCAGATGCACGATGGACTGAACCTGACCCGGGTCGAGTGTGCGCCCCGGATGCAGATTGACCAGCACCGAAGCGGAGGGCTGCTGTTTGTCGCGAATGAACACTGATGGTTTTGGAATCGCCAGGTGCACGCGCGCCGATTCAACGGGCGATAAAGCTTGAACGGTGCGAGACAGTTCTCCTTCCATGCCACGCTGAAAAGCGACCTGTTCCTGAAACTGGGTCATGCCCAGGCTGGGTGAGTCCATCAGCTCGAAGCCGACCGCGCCGCCTTTCGGCAGGCCTTGCGCTGCCAACTTGAAGCGCAGGTCATAAACCTGATCCGCCGGCACCAGCAGGGTGCCGCCAGCCTCGGTTTTGTAAGGCGCATTCATTTGCTGCAGGGAGGTGGTGATGGTGCCGGCGTCCTTTTCCGAAAGATTGGAAAACAGGACTTTGTATTCTGGCGTACTCGACCAGAGCAAGAGGCCAACGATGAGCGCAATCGACGCTGCCAGAGCCGCCGCCAGACCCATCTTGCGGGAGGCGGAAAGCTCGTTGAAGCGGAAGGCGAAGTTGGAAAGTAACTGCTGAGGCTGCGCGGCCATCCGTTAAACGTGCCTGATCAGACCTGCATACTCATGACTTCTTGATACGCGCTCACCAGCTTGTTGCGTACCTGCACCATGGTCTGAAACGACAAACTGGCCTTCTGCAGCGACAGGACGACGTCCTGCAGGTTGGCTTCGGCATCACCGGTTTGAAATTGACGAGACATTTGTCTGGCGTCCATCTGGGCGCCGTTGACTTCATCAATGGCCGATTTGAGCATGCTGGAAAAGTCATGCGGGGTGGCTTCATCGGGCTGCGAAGTAGGCGTGACGGCCGCCTGTGCGGCTACGGCACGGAGCTGATTCACCATCAAATCGATATTGCTCATCGTCTTGCCTCCTGCGACTGATTATAGGAGGTCGTCTCCATCCAGAAAGCCTGCCTCGCGATACTGCTTCAATTTGTGACGCAATGTGCGCTCACTCATCGCCAATACTTCCGCCGTTCTTCGCCGAGAACCCTGCATACGCTGCAAAGTATTCAGGATCGTATCTCGTTCGACATCTTTCAGGCCAGATTCAACCGGGCTATCTGGCGATCTGATCGGTGCGCGCGAAAAATGGTTCGTCGTCATTGTTGAAGTCTTGCGTGGCAACATCAAGTGTTCCGGGCCAATTTCCGCGCCTGGCGCGAGAATCATGGCACGTTGCACAACATTTCCAAGCTCGCGGATGTTACCGGGCCAGTCATACCCCGTCAATTCAGCCAAAGCCGCGCCAGTCAACGCGAAACCGCTTCTGCCAACGATCGCTTCATGGCGTTTCAGGAAGTGCTTGGCGAGCGCTGGAATATCGCCTGGCCGCTCGCGTAGTGGCGGAATTTCAAGTGGAAAAACATTGAGTCGGTAATACAGGTCGTCGCGGAAGCGACCCTCAGCCACCCAACTCGCCAGGTCGCGATTGGTCGCGGCGATGACGCGTACATCGAGCGCCAGCGAAGTACGGCCTCCGACGCGCTCGACTTCGCGCTCTTGCAGCACGCGCAATAGCTTGGCTTGCAGGTTGAGCGGCATTTCCGATACTTCATCGAGCAACAGAATGCCGCCATTGGCTTGCTCGAATTTCCCCGGCTGCGCGGTTGAAGCACCGGTAAAAGCGCCTTTTTCATGGCCGAACAGAACCGACTCCAGCAGATTTTCCGGAATGGCAGCGCAATTCAGCGCCACGAAGGGGGCTTTGACGCGGCGTGAGTGTTGATGGATGTAGCGCGCATAAACCTCCTTGCCGACGCCGGATTCGCCGGTCAGCAGAATCGATGCATCGCTTGCCGCAACTCGCCTGGCCAGTTCGAGTAAAGCCAGGCTGGCCGGGTCTTGCGCGATCAGGCTGGCGGCCGTTGATTCGCTGTCTGTGGCCGATTCGCTGGCCTGGCGGAAATGCCGCGCAACGGTTGCCAGCAGGCTATCCGGCTCGAACGGCTTCGGCAGGTAATCCGCGGCGCCGTCACGCATGGCCTGCACGGCGCGATCAATCTGGCCGTAGGCAGTCATCAGGATGACCGGAATTTCCGGGTGGCGGGCTTTCAGCGCGCGCAACAGAGCGTGTCCATCCATGCCGGGCATTTGCACGTCGGTCAGGATCAGGCCGGGCGCACTACTTTCCAGGCAGGCCAGCGCGTGTTCAGCATCACTCGCGGCAATGGCGCGGTAACCAGCCATCTCAAGCGTATCGGTTAGCGCTTCACGTAACGCCGGATCGTCTTCCACCACCAGGATCGGGCGAATTTCAGGCATCCGTTTGACCCTGTCCGGCAAATGGCAGGAACAGGCGGAACACACTGCCGCCGCCGTCCTTCGGCGCCCATTCCACCCAGCCGCCATGCGCTTCCGCGACTTGCCTGACGATGGCCAGGCCGAGGCCGCTGCCTTCGCCACGCGTGGTGAAGAACGGCTCGAACAGTCGCTCGCGCGCGGCTTCCGGAATGCCGGCGCCGCTGTCGCTGACCTGGAATGCGGCAAATGGGCTGCCCAGGCCACCCACCGTCAGTTCGACAACGCCGCCCGCAGAAGAGGCTTGCAGCGCGTTTTCCAACAGGTTGATCAGGGCGCCGGCGATCGCCAGGCGATCGCCGGTCAACATCCAATCAGGCGGCGCTTCCGCCAGATGCAAAGAGATATTTTTGGCGGCGGCGTGAGGTTCCAGTGTGTGGCTGATTTCTTCGATCAAGGTATGCAACGGGAAGGCTTGCGAAATCAGGCGGGCGCCCTTGACGAACAGCAACATGTCCTGGATCAGACGTTCAAGATAGAGCAGACGGGAGCGTGATTTTTCCGCGAAGCGGATGCGGTCGGCATCTGCCAGTTGTGGCCGCGTCAGGTGTCCCGTGTAAAGTAGTGCGGTAGCCAGGGGGGTGCGTATCTGGTGGGCCACTTGCGCAGCCATTTCGCCCAGCGCCGAAAGCTGTTCGCGGCGCGCAAGCTCACCATTGGCCGCAGCCAGTTCGCTGGTGAGGCGGGCAACCTGACCCTGTAATTCGAGGTAGGCGCCAGCCAGTTTTTCCGAGGTTTCGCTGAACAGTGCAAAGGCTTGCCGCAGTTCCGCGTCTTCGTGAGGGGGAGACGTCATGGCAGAAAGAGCGGGCATCGATGATCAATATTAAACCATTGCCCCCTAAAGTTTTTTTGCTGTCGGCCGATGTCCATTTCGAACAGACCGGCGGCTTGATCAGATAAATCAGTTGCGTGAACAACAGAGGTAACCATGTCGGATTTACTTAGGCGCATTGATGCGCGCACCAAACTCGCGGGAGCGAACAAGCTGGAGATTTTGCTCTTCACGCTGGGTACGGACGTGAGTACGAGTCGCAAAGAGACCTTCGGCATTAATGTTTTCAAGGTGCGTGAGGTGATGCGCATTCCTGCAATCACGCGGGCGCCGGACATGCCTTCGGCGGTCGAGGGTATGGTCAGTTTGCGCGGCGTGCTGGTGCCGGTGGTCGATCTGGCAAAGTACATCGGAATTTCTACCGATAACCCGCCAGCAATCATGATCGTGACCGAATACAACGGACATACCCAGGGCTTCCTGGTCGGTGAAGTGGATACCATCCTGCGTCTTGATTGGTCCGAGATGAAGGTGCCGCCGAGCATGCTCACCGCGCGCATGGGCGGTCTGGTCACTGCGGTGACCGAATTGAAGGACGGACGCCTGGTGATGATGCTGGATGTCGAGAAGATCCTCGCCGACACCTCGCAAATCGACGATAGCCATCTGTTTGCCACTCTGGTGCCGATCGATAAGCCGAATCGAACCGTGTTTTATGCCGATGACTCTTCGGTTGCGCGGAATCAGATCGAGCGCACGCTGGCTGCATTGAATGTCAACGGCATCAGCACCATCAATGGGCGGCAGGGCTGGGATGAGCTGCAGAAAATTGCTGTCCAGGCCGAAGTTGCCGGGCGTCCGGTTTCCGATTTCGTGCAATTGGTGCTGACCGATGTGGAGATGCCGGAAATGGATGGTTATGTGCTGACCAAGAACATCAAATCCGACCCCCGCTTTGCCGGCATCCCGGTCCTGATGCATTCCTCGTTGTCTTCGGATGCCAACAAACAATTGGGCCTTTCCGTCGGGGTGGACGAATATGTGCCGAAGTTCGAGCCGCACCGTCTGGCCGAAGTGCTGAACCGCCTGCTCAAATAAGGGGAGCGTTTGACCATGAATTCGCTAGAACCCAACAAGTTGCTGGATGCGGTCGATGGCCGCACAAAACTGGCTGGTTCCAACAAGATGGAATTGCTGCTGTTTTCTCTCGGTACGCACGAGACATTCGGCATCAACGTTTTCAAAGTCCGCGAGGTGTCGCCAACTCCGCCGATCACCTTGACCCCGAACATGCCAATGGGGGTGGAGGGCGTCATTTCCTTGCGTGGCAGCATCATTCCGGTCATTTCGCTGGCTTACTTCGTGAAGCTGGAAGATGCGCCGAAAGGGGTGGGCGAAACCATGATCGTGACCGAGTTTTCGCGTCATACCCAAGGTTTCCTGGTGCAGGACGTCGATCGCATCATCCGGATCGACTGGGACAAGGTGAAGCCGCCGGAAAACATGCTTGCCGGCCAGGATGGCATGATTACCGCGATTACTGAACTCGAGGATGGTCGACTGATCTCGATCCTCGACGTGGAACGTGTGCTGGTTGAAGTGTTGGGCGAAAAACCTGTGCCCACCTTGCCCAGGATCGAAGCCGGGCGCGAGGCAACAGTCTTTTTTGCAGATGATTCATCGGTTGCGCGCAAGGAAATTGTCTCGGTGCTGGACAAGCTGGGGATGAAATACATTCAGGCCAACGATGGCCTGGAAGCCTGGACCAAGCTGACCGGCATGGCGAATCGCGCCTCTGCCGAGAAGGCGTTGTTGAAGCAGCAGATTCAACTGATTCTGGTCGATGCTGAAATGCCTGAAATGGATGGTTATGTCCTGACACGCAATATCAAGTCAGACAACCGGTTTGCCGGGATTCCGGTCGTCATGCACTCATCGCTCTCTTCCGATGCCAATCGCACCATGGGGCAACAAGTCGGGGTTGATGCCTACGTCGCCAAATTTGACCCGGCTGTTCTGGCGGATACCTTACTTGCGTTCCTTAAGCATTGATTTGCATGGTTACAATGCCGCAATTGCAGGTTAGATAAGGATCCACGATGGCTGACAAGAATTTGAAAATACTCGTGGTGGATGACTTTTCCACCATGCGTCGGATTGTGCGCAATCTGCTCAAGGAGCTGGGTTACACCAATGTCGATGAAGCTGAGGATGGCGTTGCCGCACTACAGAAACTGAAGGGGTCCAACTTTCAGTTTGTGGTGACCGACTGGAACATGCCCAACATGACCGGTATTGAGTTACTTAGGGCGATTCGTGCCGATGTGGCGCTGAAGAGTTTGCCGGTACTGATGATTACCGCTGAGGCAAAGAAAGAAAACATCATTGAGGCCGCGCAGAGCGGTGCATCGGGATACATCGTCAAGCCTTTCACAGCGGGCACGCTCGAAGAAAAACTGAACAAGATATTCGAGAAATTCGGAATGTGAGTTGGGCGGTTCAGGCCCACTACGGTCAATTACACCAAGGAAACAAGATGAGTGGCGACTCCCCAGACCTTGAAGCCCTGTTTGACAGCATCGCTTCCGCAGCCGCGCCGGCACCAGAGAAGGCTGCTTCCAAGCCGGAGGTCAACGACACACCGGAGCTGGAAAGCCTGTTCGACACGATTGCGAATGCGGTTGCGCAGGAGGATGCCGGTAGTGATGGCGAATGTCCGCAGCGGGTGTTCTCGCAATTGGGACAAATGACGCGTGGTTTGCACAATCTGCTGCGTGAATTGGGTTATGACAAAACGCTGGAGCAGGTTGCCCAGGCGATGCCGGATAACCGGGATCGACTTAACTACATTGCAGCAATGACCGCTCAGGCCGCAGAGCGAACGCTGAACGCGGCCGAAGCGGCGCAGCCTATGCAGAATCAAATGGGTGATAACGCGGAGAAACTGGCCGGTCAATGGGACAAACTCTTTGGCAAGCAACTCGGTGTCGGTGAATTCAAGGAACTGGTGGCCGATACCCGCGCTTATTTGAAGCAGGTGCCGCAGCAGACAGAGGCGACCAATGCGAAATTGATGGAAATCATCATAGCGCAAGATTTTCAGGATCTGACCGGTCAGGTCATCAGGAAAGTGCTGGAAGCAGCGCAAAACCTGGAGTCCCAGCTGCTTGCCCTGCTGATCGAAGCGACACCAGAAGATAAACGGCAAGCGGTCGACCAGAGTCTGCTGAATGGCCCGGTGATCAATGCGGCTGGACGCAGCGATGTGGTGACCAGCCAGGAGCAGGTTGATGATTTGCTGGAAAGTCTGGGATTTTGATGGCGTTTGTGAAAACGGACGGTCGATCAGTAGACCGATTGTTAATCCAGTTGGTGGTCTGATCGTTTGTTCGTCGTTAGTACGTATTCGCGCCGCGGAAGGAGTGTCAAATGAGTGATTTCGCCGGAATGGAAGAGCTGCTGCAGGATTTCCTGCTGGAAGCGGGTGAGTTGTTATCCCAGGTGGATAACAAGCTGGTTGAGCTGGAAAAACGGCCGGATGACCACGAACTACTGAATGACATCTTTCGGGGTTTTCACACCATCAAGGGAGGCGCCGGTTTTCTGAATGCGGAAAATCTGGTTTCGCTTTGCCACCGCACAGAAAACCTGTTCGACAAGTTGCGCAATGGTGAGTTGAAGCTTTCGACCGGGCTGATGGACGTCATCATGGATGCCACCGGCGTGGTACGTACCATGTTCGCCGCGCTTTCGCAGGCAACCCAGCCGGAGGCGGCTGATGCGGCGCTGATCGAAAGCCTGGAAGCTGCGCTGGCCGGTAAATCGGTGCAGCGCAAGGGCCGGGAATCGGCCGCAGCAAACCCCATTCCTGCACCCATTCCAAAGGCCGCCCCACAGCCGGAAAGTTCGTCAGTGGCGGGCAACCAAGCAGCCGATGAGGTGACGATAGATGACATCAACTGGGATGTTTTGCACGCGGTTTTGACCGGCACCCCGATCCCGCAGGAAACCAGCAAGCCGGAAGTAAAGCCGGAACCGGTTGCGGAAGCGGTGTTTCCGGTCGCCGCTGCAAGCCCGGTTCAACATACAGCAGCCATCCCGGTACAGGATTTGCCGACACCATCGCGGGCCGCGAGTTCTTCCTCGGCGCCGCCACAGAGTTTGCAAAAAGAGACCACCATCCGGATCGATACAGCCCGGCTGGATCAGGTGCTCAATCTGTCCGGTGAAATTGGTCTGACCAAGAACCGTATCGCCAATCTGAAGACGCAGATTCTGCACGGCAAGCATGATCAGGAAACGCTCAAGGCACTGGATATCGCGGTCAGCCAGCTGGATCTGCTGGTTTCTGATCTGCAGAACGCGGTGATGAAAACCCGCATGCAGCCGATTGGCCGTTTGTTCCAGAAGTACCCGCGTCTGGCGCGAGATCTCGCGCGGCAACTCGGCAAGGATGTCGAACTGGTTTTGTCGGGTGAAGAGACCGAACTCGACAAGACCATGATCGAAGACCTGAACGATCCGCTGGTGCACCTGGTGCGCAATGCGGTGGATCATGGCATTGAAAGCATGGAAGAACGTGCTCTGTCGCACAAGTCAGCCAAGGCGATCGTCACGCTCTCGGCCAGCCAGGTTGGCGATCATATCTATATCGAGATCTCGGATGACGGCAAGGGCATGCGGCCTGACGTGATCCGGTCGAAGGCGGTGGAAAAAGGCATCATCGACGCCGAGTCCGCAAACAGCATGGACGATCGTCAAAGCCTGCATCTGGTTTTCCTGCCCGGTTTTTCCACCAAGGATCAGATTTCCAGCGTGTCAGGGCGCGGTGTCGGCATGGATGTGGTGAAAACCAACATCACCCGGCTGAATGGCAAGATCGATGTCATTTCCGTTCCCGGCCAGGGCTCGACTTTCACCATCTCGTTGCCGTTGACGCTGGCCATCCTGCCGGTGCTGGTGGTGCGCCTGAATAATCAATCATTCGCCATTCCGCTTTCGATGGTGCGGGAAATCATCCCGATCAAGCAGGAAGAAGTGCAGCGCGTCTCCGGGCGCGCCACGATGGTAGTGCGGGATGAGGTTTTGCCGGTGCGCAGTCTGGCCCGCTTGATTGGTTGGGAGGCCAAGCAGTCACCTGCTTTTGGGGTGTTGATGCATGCTTCAGATACCACCTTCATCATGGCGGTGGATGGCTTTGTCGGGCGAGATGACGTAGTCATCAAGCCGTTGTCCGACATCAAGCCGAAAGGCATCGCCGGTGCTACCCTGTCGGGAGATGGCTCTATCGTCCTGGTACTGGACATGGAAGCCTTGCTCGGTAACAACACCGCCGATACCCCGATGAATCTTTTTGCCCGCGCTTAATTCTTTCCGCCAATCTCATGAGTTCCAACGCCTATATCGCACGGCAGCCGATCGTTAACGAAAAGCATCATCTGTTTGCCTATGAACTGTTGTTCAGGCATTCGGCAAGCGCACAAAGTGCGCGTATCGATACCGATGTGGATGCGGGCATCACGGTGATTGCCAACGCCCTGCTGAATATGGGTACGGAATGGCTGCTGAAAGGCAAGCTGGCGTTCGTCAATATGGAAACTTCCATGTTGATGTCGAGTTTTTCGACCCTGCTGCCGCCCGAAAAAGTGGTGATCGAAGTGCTCGAAACGGTTCAGGTGACACCGGAAGTGCTTGAACGTCTGGCTGAGTTGCAGGCAGCGGGATACCGTTTTGCGCTGGATGACTTCAGCTATTTGCCGGAAACAGAAAAGTTGCTCGAGTTTGCCAGCTACGTGAAGCTGGATGTATTGGCGCATACGCCGGCTGAGTTAGCCGATATGGTGCACAAGATCCGCAAATATCCGGTCAAGCTGGTTGCTGAAAAAGTAGAGACACCGGAACAGTTTCGTCATTGCCAGTCGCTCGGATTCGATTTTTTCCAGGGCTATTACTTCGCGCATCCGGAAAACCTGGCGGCCAAGATCATCAACCCGGTGCACGCAACCGTGGTCCAGTTGCTGGAGATGGTGCGCAAGGAAGCCGATGCGAAGGATCTGGAAGTCATGTTCAAAAAAGATGTCGCACTGACTTTCAAACTGTTGCGCTACATCAACTCGGCCGGTTTCGGCTTGTCCTGCGAAGTGCAGTCAATTCGCCATGCCGTGAGCATTCTCGGGATGCAGCCGCTTTACCGCTGGTTGACCTTGTTATTGGTCACTGCAGGGGGTTCGCCGACCATGCCGACGCTGGCGCGGACCGCAATTACACGTGGCCGATTGTGCGAGCTGGTGGGCAAGTCGTGTTTGTCCAAAGGCGATCAGGACAACCTGTTCATTGTCGGCGTGTTTTCCCTGTTGCCGGCATTCCTTGAAATGCCGATGGAACAAGTGCTGGAACGCATCGTGATTCCGGAAAAAATAATTGATGCGCTGGCTGATCGGTCAGGTATTTACGGCCCATTTCTCTTGCTCGCCGAGGCGGTCGAAAGTGGCGATACCGAGGAACTGGAGAAATTGGCGCAATCGCTGATGATGACGCCGGACAAAATCAGTCAGGCACATCTCCAGGCACTGGCCTGGGTTGAGCAACTCGGTCTCGATTAGGCGGAGAAAGAACCCCGCGTTTGTTGTTCAACGCAGGTTCAAAGCATCTCGGGCGACATCGCCGCCTTCAGGATGGTTTGCGGATGGCTGCCACGTACCCGGTTGGTGAGCCAGACCAGGCCGCCTTTCTTGATGTTCAAACCGCGTGTTTCGCCAAACAATAACAAGCTTGCCGCTTCGCCCAAAGTCGGCTGATGTCCGACCAACAAAACGCTGCCGCGCGCATCCGGCCAACCTGCTGCGCTCAATATCCGTTCTCCCATTGCGCCGGGTGCGATGTTGGCGATGACTTCATAGTCGAGTCCGAGTGCATCCGCAGTTTGTAGCGCGCGCACTGCCGGGCTGACCAGAATGCGGGTTTTCTCGGGCAGGTTTTCGCGTATCCATAACGCCATTTTCTCGGCCTGTTTTTGACCCTTCGCGGTGAGCGCCCGCGCCATATCGTTGTCGCCATCCTGCGCGTCAGCGTGCCGCCAGAGGATTAGATCCATCGTGTTTTCAGTGTAAAAAAAGGAAGAAGGTAATTCGGTCATGTTACGAAATCATGAAATTCCATGCGTGATGCCAGGAATCACTTGTCGCCATGCAGGATGCCGCCGAGCAAGGAGCCTTCTTCCGTCTGTTTGCCACCCGTCTTCGGTGCCGCCGCCAGCACCCGGTTCGCCAGGCGCGAGAAGGGCAGCGTCTGCAACCAGACCCTGCCCGGGCCGGTCAGCCGGGCATGAAACAAACCCTCGCCACCAAACAATGCGGTTTTGATCTTGCCGACATATTGAATATCCAGATCGACCGAGGGTTGCATCGCAGCGATGCAACCGGTATCGACGCGAAGGATCTCGCCGGGGGCGAGGGTTTTCTCGATGACCGTGCCGCCGGCATGCAAGAACACCATGCCATCGCCTTCCAGTTTTTGCAGGATGAAACCTTCGCCTCCAAAGAAACCGACGCCCAACCTTTGCTGAAAGGCGATGCCGAGTGAAACGCCTTTCGCGGCGCAGAGAAAAGCATCTTTCTGGCACAGCAGCGTGCCACCGATCTGGCGCAGATCAACCGCCACGATCCTGCCTGGATAAGGCGCAGCGAAGGCGACTTTGCGCTTGCCTGGCGCCGTGTTGGCGTAAATCGTGGTGAACAGGGATTCTCCAGTCAGCAACCGCTTGCCCGCGCCCATCAGCTTGCCAACGAAATTGGAACTCGATTTCGAGCTGTCGCCAAACACGGTTTCCAACTCGATGCCGTCTTGCATGAACATCATCATGCCGGCTTCGCCGACAGCGGCTTCTTGCGGATCGAGTTCAATTTCAACGTATTGCATGTCGTTGCCGATGATTTCGAAATCAATGCTATCCATGGCCATGGGAAACTCCTTCAGAGCGTTGCAAGGGGGCGCGCTAGTCGCGCGGTGCGGGTTGCAGCATCAGCAGGCGGCGATAACCGCCATCGCGCATTGCAATGGCCGCTTGGGCTGCTTTTTCCGCTTCCACCGCGACCGCACTCAAGTTAAGCGCCTGTGCGATTTTCGGCAATGCTTCGCCAGCCGCCAGCGCATCCAGAATACGCAACTGCGCCAGCCAGATGGCGCCCCCTTCACGCAGGTTTCTCGGCGCTAGTTCACCTGTTCTGGCGCGCCGGTTGCTGGCGGCAATCAGGCGATGTTTGACGACTTCAAGTTGCGCCGGCAGCGGCAGTGCAAGGTCAAAGTTGAACGCCAGCGTGTCTGGCGACGGCGTAAAACCGCCACTTTCGATGGCCTCGACCTGGATCGGAAATTCGCGCCAGCTCAACGCGTCAGGCAGCAGGATGGCGGGGTCGATGGGGAATTTGCGGAACCCCCACTTGGCACCCAGCCAACATTCGATCAACACCTGATCATTTTCACCCGGACATATCTCACTGCTGCAGGCTGCGATTTCCGCTTCTGGCCGCCAGGCGCGCGGGTCTTGTTTCCATTTAAAGAAATCACGATTCGGCGGTGCGCCGTAAGCGTCTTCAAGCTGCTGCCAAATGTTAATGAACTCAATGTAATCGGCCTGATAGGCAAGATTGCGGCGCAAGAACTGCCAAGCCCAGCCGGATAGATCAAGCTGTTGGCAATATGCGTAGTCCGCTTCCTGTCGCCAATCCATGCAATGTTTCAAAGAGGCAGGAAAGCGAAGGCGGCGGCGTTCTGGAACACCCGGCTGATCGAGCGATTGCTGCGATCTTCAACGATCAAGGCGAGCAAGTCCTGTTGCGCGATGAGCTTGCCGAATTCGCGCTCGAAGCTGAGGTTGGCCACTTCGCCATCCATGCTGTTGCTGATCAAGAGTGCTGCGCCAGAGGGCAGTTTGGCATTGGATAGTTTCCAGACGGCAACTTCCAGATTGCGGGCACTGTTGTATATCTTCTGTGCGGACAAGGTGTCGGTCAGAAAGAAATCGGTTTTATGATCGTACGACGCCATCAGCATGCTGATCAGCGCCGTCATGAAAGTCTGCACACGATCGCCGCTGTAGTCCTCGACGAAAGTCAGCTTGAAGTTTTCTTCCCAATTCGGAAATGGCTGCGACTTATCAACCCAGCGTGGGATCAAGCCAAAAACGTGATCGGAAGCGGCAGCGGCGGAGGCATGACCTGACTTGCGATATTCCTGCGGATTCCGGCGATACAGCTTCTCGCTGATCAGGCGCAGGCTTTTCAGGCCCTCGCGCTGATTGATCTCCGCCAGCATGTCGACTTCACTCTTGACGAGATTGGCCGCCTTGAAAGTGCGGGCGCTGCTCGCGCCATCCTTGCGCTGGATTTCCTGGCTAGCGCAGCCTGTCAGACCGACAAGGAATAATAACCCCAGGTAGAGCGGCGTCTTGAAGCCCACTTTTATATCCACAGATTGGTGTGATTTCGATTGTAGCCAGGCTTGGAAGCCTTTGTGCAAGGGAAAACCCAGTTGAGTTGGGGGTTATTAGGACGGCCTTATCCCAAAAAAAATTTATTTGCAAAGAAATAAGTCTGATTAGTTAGTGTGGTGGGCGGGTGCTATTCTCGCCGCCCATTCGGCTTATCAGCCTTTTCTAATTTATCCCTTTTAGGAGCCAGCATGACCCGTCTCGTGAACCCCCACGGTGGTGGCGAACTCAAGCCTCTTCTGCTTGAAGGCGCTGCGCGTGAAGCTGAACTGGCGCGCGCCCAGTCACTGCCCAAGATCAAGATGTCCTCCCGCGAGACCGGCGACCTGATCATGATGGGTATTGGCGGCTTTACCCCGCTGGATGGCTTCATGACGCATGCCGACTGGGCTGGCGTTTGCGACGGTTACAAGATGGCCAATGGCCTGTTCTGGCCGATCCCGGTCACCCTGTCGACTGATACCAATACCGCTCAGACGTTGAGCCTGGGTCAGGATGTCGCGCTGGTGAACTGCGATAGCGACGAAATCATGGGCACCATGAAGGTCACCGAAATTTATGGCATCGATAAAGGCCATGAATGCATGATGGTCTACAAGACCACCGATATCGCTCACCCCGGCGTCAAGATGGTGATGGACCAGGGTGCAATCAATCTGGCTGGTCCGGTCAAAGTGCTGTCCACCGGCACCTTCAAGGAAGAGTACGGCGATCAGTTCATGACCCCCGCCGAGACTCGCGAAGCCTTCAAGAAGGCTGGTTGGTCGAAGGTCGCTGCGTTCCAGACGCGCAACCCGATGCACCGCTCGCACGAATACCTGGCCAAGATCGCTATCGAAACCATGGATGGCGTGCTGATCCACTCTTTGCTGGGCGCGTTGAAGCCGGGTGACATCCCCGCTGAAGTGCGTTCCGAAGCGATCAGCGTGCTGGTCGACAACTACTTCGCCCCGAATACCGTGATCCAGGCCGGCTACCCGCTCGACATGCGTTATGCCGGTCCGCGTGAAGCACTGTTGCACGCGCTGTTCCGTCAGAACTATGGCTGCTCGCACCTGATCGTCGGTCGTGACCACGCCGGTGTCGGTGACTACTACGGCCCGTTCGACGCGCAGAAAATCTTCGACGAAATCCCCGCCGGATCGCTCGAAACCACCAATATGAACATCGACTGGACCTTCTGGTGCAACAAGTGCGGCGGCATGGCCTCGCAACGCACCTGCCCGCACACCAAGGATGACCGCATCCTGCTGTCGGGTACCAAGGTTCGCTCCATGTTGTCGGAAGGCCAGGATCTGCCGGTCGAATTCAGCCGTCCGGAAGTCGCCAAGGTGCTGCAGAAGTATTACGCCAGCCTCACCGCGGAACAGAACGTCAAAGTTGAGCTCAAGGGCCATTCGGCTGCTTGATTTAGGTCGGGTTAGGCGCGGTTTTATTGCGCCGTAATCCGCCGATTGGCCGAATGTCGGGTTACGCGATAAAGCCGCTAACCCAACCTACGCCAAAAAGGAATTTAGGACCCGAGCCCTCCGGAAGCGGATTCGCGATACGCCCCGGTCAAGGTTGGGCTCGGTTTTTCTGAATGGGCCGCGTGGTTTGAAAAAACCGTTGAGCGCGGATTGTTAGCTAACAAGGAGTGAATTAATGCCTACCTTCGTCCGTACCGACAAGTGCGACGGCTGCAAGGGTCAAGATAAGACCGCCTGCATGTACATCTGCCCGCACGACCTGATGAAACTGGACCGTGATGGTTCCGAGACCGGCCACGCCATGCGTGCCTTCAACCAGGAACCCGAGCAGTGCTGGGAATGCTATTCCTGCGTCAAGATCTGCCCGCAGCAGGCTATCGAGTGCCGCCACTATGCGGACGTCGTGCCTCTTGGTGGTTCTGTGCAGCCCCTGCGTGGTTCCGATTCCATCATGTGGACCATCAAGTTCCGCAATGGCGTGCTGAAGCGTTTCAAGTTCCCGATCCGCACCACCCCGGAAGGTTCTATCGATTGCTACGGTGGCAAGCCCACGCCCAAACTGGCTGACATCGAAGCTGTCGGTTCGTTTACCCGTGACGTGACCGGTGGTTACCGCGCTGGCAACCCCGCCGAACTGATTCGCAAGTAATTCGATTAAGAAGAGGTAATAGATATGGCTGAATTTGGAAATCCCGACGTCATCCAGGAAGAAGTCGACATCCTGATGATTGGTGGTGGTATGGCTTGTTGCGGCGCCGCGTATGAAGTCATGCGCTGGGCCGATGTTGCCAAGGCTGAAATCGGTATTGATCTGAAGATCAAGCTGGTTGACAAGGCCGCCATGGACCGTTCCGGCGCTGTTGCGCAGGGTCTGTCCGCGATCAACACCTACATCGGCACCGAGCAAGATCCCGCCGACTACACCCGTATGGTCGCCAACGACCTGATGGGTATCACCCGTGACGATCTGGCCTACGACGTGGGCCGTAACGTTGACGATTCCGTGCACCTGTTCGAAGAGTGGGGCCTGCCCATCTGGAAAACCGATGCCAACGGCGAGCGTCATGACGGCGCTGCCGCCATCGGCGAAGGCCTGCCCTCCCTGAAGGACGGCGGCAAGCCCGTGCGTTCCGGCAAATGGCAGATCATGATCAACGGCGAATCCTACAAGTGGATCGTCGCTGAAGCCGCCAAGAAGGCGCTCGGTATGGGTCGCGTTGAAGAGCGTATCTTCATCGTCAAGCTGATCAACGACAAGAACGACAGCAACCGCATCGCCGGCGCCGTTGGTTTCTCGACTCGTAACCACACCCTGCACGTTTACAAAGCCAAGGCCATCCTGCTGGCTGCCGGTGGTTGCGTGAACATCTTCCGTCCGCGTTCTGTCGGTGAAGGTACCGGCCGTGCCTGGTACCCGGTCTGGAACGCTGGTTCCACCTACGCGATGGCTGCTGAAGCCGGCGCTGAGCTGACCATGATGGAAAACCGCTTCGTGCCTTGCCGTTTCAAAGACGGTTACGGCCCGGTCGGCGCCTGGTTCCTGCTGTTCAAAGCCCGCGCCACCAACGGCTACGGCGAAGACTATCTGACCAAGAACAAGGCCATGCTGGACCAGTACCCCCCGTACGGTCAGGCTGCCGTTCCCGCTTCCTGCCTGCGTAACCACGTTATGCTGAAGGAAATGAAGGAAGGCCGTGGTCCGATCTGGATGGACACCGTGACCGCCCTCGGCAAGCTGCGTGAGACGCTGTCTGCTCGCGAAGTGAAGCACCTGGAAGCCGAAGCCTGGGAAGACTTCCTGGACATGTGCGTGGGTCAGTGCGGTATCTGGGTTGGCGAAAACGTCGAACCGGAGAAGAAGAACTCCGAACTGATGCCGACCGAGCCCTACCTGCTGGGTTCACACTCCGGTTGCTGCGGCATCTGGGTTTCCGGCCCGACCGACGTTGGCGCCCCGACCGAAGAACTGCACGCCGACAAGGACAAGATCCCGGCTCACCTGCCTTCCGGCTGGAACTGGGGTTATCGTGGTATGACCACCGTCAAGGGTCTGTTCACCGCCGGTGACGGCGTGGGCGCTGCCGGCCACAAGTTCTCCTCCGGTTCACACACCGAAGGTC
>CAZUSF010000008.1:0-18864 GCA_964623355.1 uncultured Thiobacillus sp.
ACGCCGATGGCGTTCAAGTCCGGCATGTACCGCGCCGCGACGCATGGCGTGCTGATGCGCGGCGGCAACGCCATCGAGCATCTGGCGGAAGTGGACACCGTGGTGTTCGACAAGACCGGTACGCTGACCCACAGCGAGCAGATCGTCACCGATGTCGTCTCTCTGGGGTCAAAGCATCTGTCCGAAAATGCTTTGCTGGCGCTGGTCGCGTCGGTCGAGGAACACGCCAGCCATCCGCTGGCGCAAGCCGTGGTGGATGCCGCCAAGGAGCGCGATCTGAAGCACATCACGCATGGCGAGGTGGATTATCTGGTCGCGCACGGGCTCTCCACCGACATCGATGGCAAGCGGGTGATCATCGGCAGCCGGCATTTTCTGGAAGAGCATCACGCCATTTCCTTCGCCCGGCATGAGACGGTGATCGACCGTTTGCAGGATGAAGGCAAGACCCTGCTCTATGTCGGCGCGGCGGCCCAGGGCAAGACCAAGGGCGGCCCGATCGGCGTCGTCGCGCTGCGCGACACGCTGCGCGCCGACGCGGCCTATGCGCTGAAGCGCCTACGCGCGCTGGGTATCACGCATACCGTGATGATTACCGGCGACAAGCGCGCCAAGGCGGAAGCACTGGCGGCGGAACTCGGCCTGGACGCGGTGCATGCCGAAGTGGCGCCGGAGGAAAAGGCGGAAATCATCAAGGCCTTGCAGGCGGCGGGCCGCAAGGTGGCGTTTGTCGGCGATGGCATCAACGACGGCCCGGCATTGTCGGTGGCGGAAGTCGGCATTGCCATGCCGCGCGGCGCAGACATCGCCCGCGCCACGGCCGACATCGTGCTGATGGACGACCGCCTTACCGCCGTCGCCGATGCGCGCGAAATCGCCGCCCGCACCATGGCTTTGATCAAGAGCAATTTCAATGTCGCAGTCGGCGTCAATACCGCTGTGCTGGCTGGCGCGGTGATGGGCTGGCTGAGTCCGGTGATGAGCGCGGTACTGCATAACGGCACCACCATCGGCGTGTTGTTGCGGGCGCTCGCCGGAGTGGGTGTGACAAGCAATGGCGTGACCGGCGCGGCGAACGTCGCGCCAAAGATCAATCGTTGAAGCGGGAGTTGGAATGCCCCGCTTTTTTTTGGACCTGTTGTTGAGAGTCGTAACCATTAGCGCTGACGCGGAAATACGCTCCGCCAAGCTCGTTTGAAATGCTTTAACTCGTTTTCGTTGGATAGGAGATAGACATGACCACCATCAAATACCTGCACCACACGCCCGGCCGCTTGCGCATCAAGGGCCGTCATTTCAACTGCCACGGCGAACGCGGGCGCAAAGCGGTATTTGCGCTGCAAGCCATGCCGGGGGTCGAACTGGTCAAGCTGAACGCCCACGCCGGCAGCCTCACCGTGCATTACGACCCGGCGGTACATAGCCAGGCCGACCTGATTGCCGCGCTGGAAACAACCGGTTGCCTGCAAGCTGCCGAAGCGCACGCCCACATTGCCAATCATCTGGCCAACAAATCCGCAGCACCGCGCGAAGGCGTCGCCGGTGCCTTCGGCAAGGCGCTGGTCGGCGTCCTCGCGCAACGTACCGCGACACGTTTGATCGGCGCACTGCTTTGACTGCGAGTGTCGCCTTCCCCCTGAGCATGGCCGACGAGGGCGCCCGCGTGCGCGTGGTCGCCTTGCGCGGCGGCGACAACCTGGCCAAACGGATGACCGAGATGGGCCTCAATGTCGGCAGCGAGCTGGTCGTCCGGCAACGCCAGGGCGGCGGCTGGCTGGTGGTGTCGCGCGGCGAGACGCGTTTCGCGCTCGGCGGCGGCATGGCGCACAAGGTGATGGTGGAGAAGGTGGCATGAGCTGACGCAAGGAGGCGTTAAACGTGAGGGCGGCGCGCCTTCACGTTTAACTCGTTCCAAGGAGTACTGCTATGACCCTTAAAGACCTGCAAGTGGGTGACCGTGCCAAGGTGGCCGGTTATCTGGAAGACACCGGCGCGGGAGGCAACTCCTATCGTCGCAAGCTGTTGTCGCTTGGCCTGACGCCGGGCGCGGAGATCAGTGTGACGCGTGTCGCGCCGATGGGCGACCCGGTCGAGATCCGCGTGCGCGGTTTTTCGCTGTCGTTGCGGCGGGAAGAGGCGGCAACCTTGAGCGTGGAGAAACTGTGATGAACACCAGCAGCAACACCAAAAGCACTTACACCATCGGCCTGGTCGGCAACCCGAACTGCGGCAAGACCACGCTGTTCAACGCCTTGACCGGCTCCAAACAGCGTGTCGGCAACTGGCCCGGCGTCACCGTCGAGGGGAAAGTCGGCGAATACCGCTTGGCTGATATTCGATTTGAAGTCGTTGATCTGCCAGGCACCTATTCGCTGGATGTGGTCGATCGTGAGGTGTCGCTGGACGAGAAAGTGGCGCGCGACTACGTCCACGCCAACGAGGCCGACCTGATCATCAACATCGTCGATGCCTCCAATCTGGAGCGCAATCTGTACCTCACCAGCCAGCTCGCCGAGATGCGCGTGCCCTTGCTGGTGGTGCTGAACATGGGCGACGTGGCGGCCAGCAAGGGCATGCAAGTGGACGCCGTCGCACTGGCGCGGCAACTCGGTTGCCCGGTGGTGCCGGTGGTGGCGTCGGAGGGCAAGGGCATCGAGGAACTGAAGGCGGCGATCAAGCTGGCTGTCGCCGAACAGCCGCGTTCCACCGCCTTGGTCAACTATGCCGGATCGCTCGACCATGCCGTTGCCGGCCTGGCGCTTCGTCTGGAAGAGATGGCCAAAACCAGTAGCGCCGGGTTGACCTCCTCGGCGCGCTGGCTGGCGGTGCGTCTGCTGGAAGGTGACGATCTGGCGCGGCAAGTCGCCGGGCCGGAACTGGCCGCCGATGCCGACAAGCGCGCCGAAACGCTGGGCGACGACATCGACATTCTGGTGGCCGACGCGCGCTACAACCTGGCGAATCAGATCGCCAAACAGTCGGTCAGCGTCAGCGGCCAGATCGGCCGCGATCTCACCGATACCATCGACCGCGTCGTGCTGCATCGGGCGCTGGGCATCCCGCTGTTCCTGCTCATGATGTATCTGATGTTCATGTTCACCATCAACATCGGCGGCGCATTCATCGACTTCTTCGACCAGTTCGCCGGCGCGATCTTCGTCGATGGTTTCGCCGCCGTGCTGGCCGGTCTCGGCGCTTCGGAATGGGTGCAGGTGATGCTGGCCAAGGGCATCGGCGGTGGTTTGCAGACGGTGGCCACCTTCATCCCGGTGATCGCCTTTCTCTATCTGTTCCTTTCGGTGCTGGAAGATTCCGGCTACATGGCGCGCGCCGCCTTCGTCATGGACCGTTTCATGCGCTGGGTGGGGCTGCCGGGCAAATCCTTCGTGCCGCTGATCGTCGGCTTCGGCTGCAACGTGCCGGCGATCATGGCCACCCGCACGCTGGAACACCGGCGCGACCGGCTGATGACCATCGCCATGGCGCCGTTCATGTCCTGCGGCGCGCGTCTGCCGGTGTATGTGCTGTTCGCCGCCGCGTTCTTCCCCAGCGGCGCGCAGAACGTGGTGTTCGGCCTGTATCTGATTGGCATCGCCATCGCCGTGCTGACCGGCCTGATCCTGAAAAACTCGATCCTGAAAGGCGAGGCGACGCCGTTCATCATGGAACTGCCGCCTTACCACCTGCCGACCGTCAAAGGCATCCTGATCCACACCTGGGATCGCCTGAAAAGCTTCATGTTCCGTGCTGGCCGGATCATCGTGCCGATGGTGCTGGTGCTCAACTTCCTCAACGCGGTTGGCACCGATGGCAGCTTCGGCAACGAAGACAGCGACAAGTCGGTGCTGGCCGAAGTCGGTCGCAGCATCGCGCCGGCGTTCTCGCCGTTCGGCCTGGACGAAGAAAACTGGCCCGCCGCGGTCGGCATCTTTACCGGCATATTGGCCAAGGAAGCGGTGGTCGGCACGCTGGATGCGGCCTATACCGCGCTGGCGGAAAGCGATGCCTCGGCGGCCGGTGAAGTGGCCGCCGAGGAAGAGGCGTTCAATCTGACCGGCGCGATTGGCGCAGCCTTCGCCACCATCCCGGCCAACCTGGGCGACGCGATGGGCACCTGGGGCGACCCGCTCGGCCTCGATGTCGGCGATGTCAGCGATCAGAACGCCGTGGCGGAAGATCAGGAAGTCTCCACCGGCACCTTCGGCGCCATGGTCAGCCGTTTCGACGGCGCGGCCGGAGCGTTCGCCTATCTTCTGGTCATTCTGCTCTACTTCCCGTGTACCGCCGCCATCGCCGCCGTCTATCAGGAATCCGGTGCGCGCTGGACCGCCTTTGTCGCGGTCTGGACCAGCGGCATGGCCTACGGCCTGGCGACGCTGTATTACCAGGCGGCGAATTTCGTCCGCGACCCGGGCACCGCGCTGGCCTGGATCATCGCGGTGCTGGCATCGTTCGTCGCCGGCTTCCTGTTCCTGCGCTGGCAGGGCCAGCGCGAAGTCGGTCTGCCGCTGCCGGCGGCGCAGAAGGCATAACGCCATGACGATGATTCTGTCGCGTGTCAGCGAATACTTGAAGCAGCATCGGCGCGCCAGCGTGGTGGACATGGCGCATGGCCTGGACGCCACGCCGGATGCACTCAAAGGTATGTTGGCCACGCTGGAACGTAAAGGTCGCGTGCGGCGATTGCCCAGCGGCACGGCGTGCGGCGGTGGTTGTAGCAAGTGCGATCCCAACTCGGTCGAGTTGTACGAGTGGGTATACGAACAAACAAGCGAATAAAAGGCCCATGATGTCGCTCGCCACGACACTCCTGGTGATCGGCATCCACCGGGAGGAGCTGGCTTTTGGCGATGCGGTGGCAGCAGGGTTGGATCGCCGCCGCTTCGATGTGCTGAGGATTCCGGAAGGCCTCTCCGGTCGCCATCCGCGCCCCGATCAGCGCTTCCATTTCGATACCCTGCATCGCGCGCTGTATCTGCAACTGCTGCCGCATATCCAGACGCGCCACGAACAGGTGATCGATCTGCATACCGGCCTGGACCCGCACGGACCCTGCGCCGATATCTATAGCCGGGATACCGCATGGCTGGCGGAAAGTCTTGCCAAAGCCGGAGGACTTCAGCCCGCGCCACGACTGATTTCCCTGTTACCCGCTGACGGGGTAACCAGCGCGGAAACTGTGATTCCGCCAGAAATCTGGCGCAATCCGCATTTTCTGTACGTTGGTGTCGAGATTTATCTGCCCGAAGCCGGCGCCGGTCGCCTGATTGACCAGAATTATGCACGCGCGTTGGTGACCAAGTTGTAGGAGGCGCCGCTTGCGGGCCGATCCACGTCACGGCCTGGACGGCCCTCGCCCGGACAATACCGGCGGCTGCGCCGAGCTGGCCAACGAGTTTGCCTGCTGATGCGGGCTTCAGCTTGAAATGTGCAGAGACAGCGCGCCACCCCGGATGGTGAAATAACCGGGATGAAAAACTCCGGTCCCGGATCATGAAGAAGAAACCTGCACGTAAATCTCCCCCAGTTGTCGAATCCGCCCAGATTGATGCTTTGCTGCGCCTGGCTCGTGCCGGCAAGGTTGAGGAGGCGCTTGATCGGCTGGATGTCATCAAGGCGAAGCATCCTGAATTCAAACCGCTCTACGGTCTGGCCTGGGAGATCGCCGGCAAGATCGATGATCCACACGGGGTGGTTGCGCGGGCCTGGGATTGGACGCGCGCATCGCCGAACAGCCAGCCTGCCTGGCAAGCGTTGTCTGAAGATGCAGCGGGCGCAGGTTATTACGCGTTGGCCTTGCATGCGCGGGATCATTTGAATGTGTTGCTGAACGAGGCGGTGAAAACACACGATGACTTCACCACGCCGTTGGGCGTTTTGCGTTTTGACGAAGCAATCGTCAACGATACGGCCCGGCTGCTGATGGCGGTTGGTCGCTTGGATCAGGCGTTGGTCGAGCTGGAGGGTTTCGATAACGTGATGTTGTTGAACAACGCCGCGTTGATTTGCTTCCATCTTGGCGATGTTGCCGGCGCGCTGCGGCGTTTTGAAACCAGCTGGCAACGCAATCCGCGCAATCTGTTCGCCCTCGAGCATGTTGTCCGTTTGCGGCTGTGGACGCGCGGGCGCGAAGCCGTCGCCGGACTTGCGGAGGCCGTCAAGGCGACGCCGGCGGCCCGTGCTGAAGATGCGTTGGGCAAGGTGACCGCGTTGCTGGTCCTTGGCGATTGGGCTGGCGCCGATGCCGCCTGGCGCGAATCGGCGGAGGCGGATTTCTTTTCAGGTATGCATGAAGCCGAAAAATCGGGGAGATTTCATCTGGCCGGCGGCATCGCCGCACTCCGGCTGGGGGATCAGGACGCTATGCGCCTGCGATTTGCGGCGGCGGCGGACGATCTGCCGGAGCTTCGCGAACTCATCGGCCAGATTGAAACCAACGCAGCGCAGCCGGAACAGGGTGAAGCGCCCGATATCGAGTTGTATGGCACTGTCGCATGGCTCACGTCAGCCTGGTTTGATCGCCTCAAGGTCATTTCGAAGCAGAGCGCGAAGCAAAGTGAGAAGGAGGCCGCAGCGCAATACGATGCGCATTTGCAGACCTGTGATGCGCATGCCGACTACCTGGCCGTTGTCGCCCAGCTAGGTGGCAAGGTCGGGCGTTTTGTGGCGATTTCGATGATGAAATTGCGCGCCAAATCGGGTGATGCCGAAGCGATACAGCGTCTGATTGACCTGCTTGCGTTGCCCTGCGGCCCGGACAGCGTGCGCTCCGAGCTGCACCGTGACCTGGTCGAGGCGGGGCTGCTGCCGGTCGGCGGTCTGGTGACCATGTTGCTGCAAGGGCAACTCCGCGAAGTTCGCCACATGGCCTTGCAAATCCATGCCGAGCCGACGGCGCTCGATTTGCCGGAGGAATCGCTCGCCCGGATCGAGCAGGTATCCGCCTTGATGGCACAGAACAAGTTCGGTGCATGCGTCGATATTCTGGTGGACCTGATCGCCGGACATCCCGAGGTGCCGCTGTTGTTCAACAACCTGGCGAATATCAAGCAAGCGATGGGGCATCCGGAAACAGCCGTTAAGGCCCTGCTGGAACACGCGCTTGAAATCGATCCGGATTATCTGTTTGCCAAAGCTGCACTGGCGCGCATCACCGCCCGACAGGGCGATGTCGAACAAGCCAAGACGATGCTGCAACCGCTGCTTGAGCGGGACAGTTATCACTATTCCGAATGGCGCTCGATCCTGTTGGCGCAACTGGAGATGGCGAAGCAGCTAGGGGAAACCGCCGTGGTGTATGGGCTCAATCAGCAACTGGCGGCGTTGCAGGAACAATTTGGTTGAGTCCGAAGGATTGTTCTCGATTCAGCATCTGGTTGGCGATGAAGGCGCGCGCACTTTGTGGTTCGATCTGGATCAAGCCATCCAGGGCATCACCGCAAGCCAGGGACGGGATAACCCGAATCTGTTGAAACTGACCGGGGTGGATCACAACCTGGTGCGGGGCTGGGCGATGCCCTGAAACGTCCGCGCATCCGAGAAGACTGATCGCCACGCAACATCCCGGTGTACAGGGACGTTGCGCCTTCAACGGAGCCTTGCGGATGCGACAGGCGTTTTTTGGGAATTTACTTCTTGCGCGCCTTTGCTTTCGACTTCACCGCCGGCATGCTTTGCGCGCCACCGTCTTCCAGCAACACGCGCAACATCCAGGCATTTTTCTCGTGCACTTCCATGCGCTGGGTGAGCAGGTCGGCGGTCGGCTGGTCATCCGCCGCATCGGCGACCTTGAAGGCGGCGCGCGCAGTGCGGGCGACGGCTTCCTGACCGGCGACGAGTTGGCGGATCATGTCGGTTGCCGACGGCACGCCGTTTTCTTCCTCGATGCTGGACAGTTCGACGTAGCGTTTGTACGAACCCGGCGCCGGATGACCGAGGGCGCGGATGCGCTCGGCGATCAGGTCGAGCGCGTTCCACTGCTCGGTGTATTGCACCATGAACAGGTTATGCAGCGCCTGGAACATCGGGCCGGTCACGTTCCAGTGGAAGTTGTGCGTCTTCAAATACAGGATGTAGCTATCCGCGAGCATTCTGGACAGCGATTCCGCGATGTTGGCGCGGTCTTTATCGTTGATGCCGATGTCGATTGCCATGGTGAAACTCCTTCTGCTGTGGTGGTGAAAAATTACCCTCAACCGAGGGCGGTGTCCAAAACCATCATGACCGCGAAGCCAGCCATCAACCCCAGCGTAGCAGGCGTTTGATGACCGTTGCGGTGGGTTTCCGGAATGACTTCATGTGAAACCACAAAAATCATCGCGCCGGCGGCCAGACCCAGGCCGACGGGATAGGTAATGGCGAGTCCGCTCGATAAACCGATGCCAAGCAGCGCGCCGATGGGTTCCATCAAGCCGGTGGCGGCGGCGATCAGCACGGCGCGGATGGCGGTCAAACCGGCAGCGCGCAACGCCAGCGCAACCGCCAGACCTTCCGGAATATCCTGCAGCGCAATCGCGCTGGTTAGCGGCAAGCCGACGGACAAATCACCGCGTGCGAAGCTGACGCCAATCGCCATGCCTTCCGGCAGGTTGTGCAGGGCAATGGCGAAGACGAACAGCCAGACCCGGCTGACTCGCGCGCAACCGGCGCCGCATGGACCACCGTGGACATGTTCGTGCGGTGTGAACTGATCCAGGCCAAGCATCAGCATGACGCCGATAAACAGGCCAAGCACGACGACCAAGCCGCCCCAGAGCGGGCTGCCGGTGATTTCTGCGCCGGCTTCCAGCCCCGGCAGCAGCAGGGAAAACGAACTGGCAGCGAGCATCATGCCGGCCGCCAGGCCCAACAAAGTGTCTTCCGTGCGCTGCGTAATACCGCGCAAAAAGAGTGCCGGGAAGGCGCCTAGCGCGGTAGCGGCAAACCCCGCCAGTCCACCGAGCAGGCCGTACCGCAATGCCGCTTCGGCTTCACCCGACAGCACGCGACCGGTACTGCTGGCGATCAGCCAGAGCAAGGCCAGGGCGGCAACACCCAAACCCAACGCTGAGTAAGGATGCGCTTGCGCGTGGTTGAGCCAGTCAGCGCGAAATGAGGTCGGTCGGGCGATTTCCATGGCGGGTAGCTTTGTCGTTTCTTTCGGTTGCGATTTGCGGCCCAGCACCGTAAACGGGGCGGGGAGTGGTGTTGCCGTTACCTTATGCCGGCAATTCGCTGAGACGAATTCCCAATACATCGCCGATCAAGCGGCCAGCGTTGGTAGAGAGATTCTTCCTCATGATGACGGTTCCTTAATCCATCTTTAACCCATCTTTAACACCCCGCCCAACATTTCCCAAATAAACATAAAGTTAAATCACTCAATTTCCCCGAGTGTCACTACACGTGGATTATTCGGGCGTTGATGGCTCAAGCGACCATTTTTTCGTCCCGCTGGCAAGGGGGCCAGTCCGAGTGCATCGTAGATCGCTTTCAATTTCGGCTCGGGCTGAGTCGCCTTGCGCAGGTTCAAGTGGCGCCCATCCTTCTGGGCAAATCGCGCCGTTACCGGTATCGACTTCGTGTTGCTGGTGACACTCCTTGATCAGCCGAGTCTCACCTACGGCGCAGTTATCGAGCCTTCGTCAGTTACGGCTACTACATCGCAAAAAAACCTGAGTCTTGCTGAGAAAGCATCGATTTCCATCGCAAAAGTAGTCATCGACTGCAACCAACCACTTGCACATCATGGCTATGCATTGTGTTGTTGCTCATCGTGAAGCCCCTTTAAACGCGCATAAAAATGGGCTGGATGTCAGGCTATGTCACACGTCGCCGCCGCATGCGCTGTCCTGTCAAAGCCAGCAGATAAACCACTGCACTGCACAGAACGATGACTGCACCGGCGGGGGTGTTGGTCTCGAATGCTACGCCCAGACCGAGCACGATCTCCCCCGCAGCGATGGTCGCCGCCAGCACCATGACCCAACGAATTGACCCGGACAACAGCAGGGCGGTGGCTGCCGGCAGCGTCAACAGCGCCATCACCAGCACCAGGCCCACGGCTTGCACCAGCATGACCACCGCCAGTGCCACTGTCACGAGGAGGCCGAGCTCAATTGCCAGTGTCGGCAGGCCGCGCAGGCGCGCGAATTCTTCGTCGAAAGTCGTCGCCACCAACGGGCGCCAGAATACAAACACGGCCAGCAACATCAAACCGACAAGCCATGCCATGGCCGTCACAAGCTCGTGAGACACCATCAACAGGTTGCCCAGCAGGTAACTCATCAAGTCGGTGCTGTAGCCGGGCGTGTGTGCAATGGCCACGATACCGACGGACATGCCCACTGCCCAAAGCGCGCCAATCAGCATGTCCTCGCGTTCGCCGCCACGGCGCGAGATCCAGCCCACCAGCAAAGCCGCCAGCACGGCGGCAACGCTCGCGCCAATCAGCGGTGAGCCACCCAGCCAATGGGCAACGCCCATGCCTCCCAAAACTGTATGCGCAATGCCACCGGCCATGAAGGTGATGCGCTTGACCACCACCAGCGTTCCGATGATGCCGGAGGCGAGGGCGGCCAACAATCCGGCGGCTAACGCGACACGCAGGAACTCGTGTGCCCACAGCGCTTCGATGAAATTCAAGGGACGCCCTCCAATGCAGCCCTGTCGACATGGTCAATCAGGCGTACCGGCATGCCGTACAGATTCTCGAGTACACCCGGCGCCAGTGGCATCGCCGTGTGGCAGGTGAGGGTGAGGTTCAAGCATGCAATACGGTCGACATGCCGCGAAACCAGACCCACGTCGTGCGACACCATCACAATCGCCATGCGCTCACGCAGACGGGCGAGCAGCCCGAACAAGTCATGCTCGGCACGCGTGTCGACGTGAGCGGTGGGTTCGTCCAGCAACAGCAACTCCGGCTCGGTGGCCAGCGCCCGCGCGATCAATACCCGCTGCAACTGGCCGCCCGAAAGGCTGGCGATGGGGCGCGGCGCCAAGTCCTGCACGTCGGTGGCAGCCATGGCCTGGGCTGCGGCTTCATGGTCTTGCGGGGTCAAGGGTCGCCACCAGGCGCGAAGCCCCAGGCGTCCGTGCAGCACGGTCTCATGCACGCTGAGCGGGAAATCTCGCCGGAAAGTTGCAAACTGGGGCACGTAACCCAGACGCGGGCGGGCTTGGTCAGGTGTCAGGCCAAGCACTCGCACTTCGCCCCGATCGGGCTTCAAGAGCCCGAGTGAGAGTTTGACCAGGGTGCTCTTGCCGCCGCCATTCGGGCCGATCAGTGCCAAGAACTCGCCGTGCGCCACCTGCAGGCTGACATCGCTGAGCACAGAACGCTCGCCGAATGAAAAATCGACATGCTCAAAGACCAGTGCGGAAGCCGAGCCAGTCATCGCAGCCCGCTTACCAGCGCCTTGCCGACATCGCGCATATTGCCGATGAAGTCCTCTGCCAGAGGGTCGATGGCGACGACTTCGCCACCAATCGCGCGCGCCACCTGCTCGGCGGCGGTGCGGCTGAACTGCTTTTGTACAAAGATCACTCGGATGCCGTCGGCCTTGGCGCGATCGATGATACGGGCCAACGCCTTTGGGCTGGGTTCCTTGCCCTCGATTTCGATGGGGATCTGTTGCAAGCCATAGGCGTCCGCAAAGTAACCCCATGCCGGGTGGAACACCATGAAGCGGCGCTGTGCCTTGCCGGACAGTCGTTGGCGCAGCTCAGCGTCGAGCGCATCAAGCTCTGCGGCGTAGCGTGCATAGCTGGCCTCGAAGCGCGCACGCAGGGCAGGGCGTTTCGCCACCAGCGCATCGCGTATGGTGGCCGCCTGCTGTTTGGCCAGCGGCGGACTGGTCCAGATGTGGGGGTCCAGTTGGACTGCAGCTGTCGCTGGCGCACCCGTTTTGAGTGGTTCGACATGGCTGTGATCATGACGCGTGATGGGCTGCAAAGCGATGCCTTGCCGTGTATCGACCATCTTCAAGTTTGGGTGCGCCTGCTGGATCTTGGGTATCCAGGTTTTCTCGAACGGCGCCCCGATGCGGAAATACACCTGCGATTTCGCCAGGGCGACCATCTGCTGTGGCGTGGGGTCGTAAGTCGCCGGGCTCTGGCCGGGCAATACCAGCACATCAACCTTGACCGCATCGCCGCCAATGTGCTCGACGATCTGCTTTTGCGGCAGGATGCTTACGAACACCCCGAGCGGCTCCGATGCCCAGACTGAAGCGGATACAAGCGTCAATCCGATCAGAAAGAAGGTGATGCGTTGCAGCAGAAGTCCAGTTTTCATGTCCCTTGTTCCTTGAGTAGTGAGGCGTAGCCTGGGGGAGAAAATCAGTCACTTTTCTCTGTGCTCGCTGCCTTTGCAAACGAAAGCCAGGCCGAAAAAGCGTTGCCTCGAATAGTCTGCCAGAAAGCGCGCAGGCTTCCCTCTGGATTCAAGGTCGAAGGCCACGAGATCATCTTGTACGGCCGATGCTGCCAGAACTCTACCGGGGCTATCGTATTGGCGTCCGCAAACACGCTCAATCTCGGCTAGAGGTCGAGCACTGGACAATCAAAAGTATCGTCCTGAAAAACTGATCGGTACGTAATTACGCATTCGCCGAGGATGAAAGCGGCCATTCGGCAGCATTTCTAGCTTTAGCCATTCTTGCGTGCGCCGACCATACCCGGTATCGGGCAAAATCCGAAGGCCTCAACCGCTGCGCGATTGCTGACTACGAGCGTGGGGCGCTGCATTCATAAGGCCTGATGTGCGTAGACCGATGGGGTTTTTCGGATAGGACGACACGAGTGAGCATGACCATGGAAAGGCAAGGCAAGGTTTTCCTGATGACTGTCCTGGTGGCAGTGCTGATGATGGGGCTGACCGCCGTTTCCACCCATTTTTGGTACCTGCGCGAGTCGGCGCGCGACCACGAGGCCGGCACGGCAGCGCTGGCCGACGCCGTCAACGCGAGCGTGCTGGAGCGTATACGCCTCGCGGCGGAGCGGGTGGCGGCGCAGGACGCCATCACGGCCACCGCGCGCGGTGGTCTGCCGGTCGACAATCCGCTTGTCCTGGCCATCCTGGAAACCCTGCGCAGCAGTCTCGACGCCGAAATCGCCTATGTCCTCAACGCCCACGGCGAGACCGTCGCCAGCACGCGTTATGACGGCGACAAGCATCTGACCGGGAACAATTACGCCTTCCGACCGTATTTCACCCTGGCGCTTGCCCAGGGCGCCGCGTTCCATCCCGCGCTGGGCGTGACCACCGGAGTCAGGGGCTTCTATACCGGCGTGAGAATTCCCGGCGACGCGGCGCTGGGCGTGCTGGCGGTGAAGAGCGGCCTGGCGGAACTGGATGGCGTTCTCGCCGCCTTTCCCGGTCACGCCCTGCTGCTCTCCCCGGATGGCGTGGTGTTCGCCGGCGGCGAGGCGGCCTGGCTGTACCAGACCGTTCTCCCCCTCGATTCGGCAGTGCGCGCCGGCCTGATCGAAAGCCGTCAGTTCGGCACACATCCGCTGCTTCCCCTGCCGCATCGCTTTGGTCAGGTAGAAGCGCAGGTCAATGGCAAGCGTCTGGCGGTCGCCCGTCATCCGGTGCAGATTGTCGAAGTGGATGGTCGACGCTGGGAGGTGCTCACCCTGCGCGACCCCATGCTGGACTATCCCTATGCGTGGCTGACATTGCTCTCGCTGGTGGCCTTCATGCTGACGCTGGGCGCGGGCAGACTGCTGCAACGCCGGGCGCAACACCTGGCTTTGCTGGATGAACTGCGTGGAAGCAATAGCAGCCTGGCCGAGCGCGAGTCGCAACTGCGCCGGCGGGTTGCCCGGGAGGAGCTGCTCAGTCGCGTCTCCGGCGACTTGCTGATGGCAAGAGGGGATGTTCTCGATGCGACCATCGATCGGGCGCTGGCCCTCATCGGCCATTTTCTGGAGGCAGATCGAGCTTACGTTTTCCAGTTCGCTACCGACGGTAAACACGTGACCAACAGCCACGAGTGGTGTGGCGACGGTATCACCGCACAAAAGGCCAACCTGCAGTCCATGCCGTTCGGCGACGAGTCGATGTTCTCGCGCCGGATTCGCGACCTCAAGACAGTCGAGATCGCCGACGTTTCGGCCCTTGGCGAAGGGTGGGAGACCGACATTGAAGTCCTGGCGGGCCAGGGTATTCATTCGGTGCTGGCGATCCCCATGCTGTCCAACCAGCGTCTGGTCGGCTTCATTGGCCTTGATGCGGTGCAGTCGCGCCGGTACTGGTCGGAGATGGATGTCATTTTGTTGCGCATCGCCGGTGAAGCGATCACCAATGCCCTGGAACGGACTTGCGCGGAGCGGGCCATGGCCCGCGATGCCGAGGTGCTGGAGGGATTGACCCGATTGCAGCGGGAGGCGCTGCTGGACTCGGACCTTCACCGGGTCTTCGACCGCATGCTGGGCCTGCTACTGAAGGCCAGTAACAGTCAGTACGGCTTTATCGGCGAGGTGCTTTCCAGAGCTGACGGCCGGGCCTATGTGAAGGTTCGCGCCATCACCAACATTGCCTGGAACGAGGCAACCCTGGCCCTGTTTCAAAAGCTGGAGACCGGTGATTTCGAAATAACCAATCTCGATTCGCTCATCGGCGCCGCGATCACCCGCCGCGAGCCGATCATCGCCAACCATCCCGCCACCGATCCCAGACGGAACGGGCTACCCGATGGCCACCCGAGCCTGGATGCTTACCTGGGACTTCCCCTGACTCTGGGTGACCAGTTGGTGGGTATCGTCGGCGTGTCGAACCGGCCCGGCGGCTACGACGACGCGATGATCGCCACTCTGGAACCCATCGTCGCCACCTGTGCCAGCCTGATCGTATCCTGCCGCCTGGAACGCGAAAGGGAGACGTCCGCGGCGGCGCTGCGCAAGCTTTCCCTGGCGGTGGAGCAGAGTCCGGAGAGCGTCGTCATCACCGATACGAGCGGGCGTATCGAATACGTCAATGCCGCATTCGAGCGCAACACCGGCTATACCGACCTCGAGGCGCTGGGACGCAATCCGAGCATGCTGGCTTCGGGGCGCACGCCGGGGGAAACCTATCGCGAGTTGTGGTCGGCCTTGCGCAAGGGCGAGGCCTGGAGCGGCGAGATCGTCAACCGGCGCAAGAGCGGCGAGGAATACACCGATGCCGTGGTGATCTCGCCGGTGCGCGACGAGACCGGCGCGGTCACCCACTACCTCAGCGTGCAACAGGACATCAGCGCCAAGAAGCGCGCCGAGGCGGAAATCCAGCGTCTGGCCTACTACGATTCACTCACCGGCCTGCCCAATCGCGCCCTGCTGCTCGACCGCATGGCGCAGTTGCTCGCCGCCGGCCGCCGGCAGCGACATCAGGAAGCGCTGCTGCTGTTCAATATTGATCGCTTCAAGACCATCAACGATGCCCGTGGCCATGCCGTCGGCGATCGCCTGTTGCGGGCATTTTCCGACCGCCTGGGCGGTCTGCTGCGCGCCGGCGACACCCTGGCGCGCCTGACAGCGGATGAGTTCGCCCTGCTGCTGCCGGATCTCAATCATTATCCCGAGCATGCCAGCCGCAATGCGCTGCTGGTTGCGGAAAAGATTCAGAGAGACCTGGGGCGCCCCTTCCGGGTGGATGGCGACGAGTTCACCCTCACGGTGAGTCTGGGCATCACGCTGTTTCCCGAAGTGGACGGAGAGGGGCCGGTAGACATCCTGCGCCGGGCCGACACCGCGCTGCACCGGGCCAAATCCGCTGGCGGCAACCAAAGCGCCTTTTTCGAGATCAGCATGGGCCAAATGGCGCAGCACCGCTTCAACATCGAGCGTGAGTTGCGCTGCGGTATCGCGGAAAATCAGTTGCGCCTTTATCTGCAGTCGCAGGTGGATGGTTCCGGTCGCGTCGTCGGCGCGGAAGCTTTGGTGCGCTGGCAGCATCCCGAGCAGGGTTTGCTGCTGCCCGGTCTATTCATCGCGGTGGCCGAGGAGTCCGATCTCATCGTCGAAGTAGGTGCCTGGGTGCTCGGCGAGGCGTGTCGCATCCTGACGCGGCCGGACATGCGGGACTGCCCCCTGCGCCTGTCGGTCAACCTGAGCGCGCGCCAGTTCCGCAAGCCGGGCTTCATTCCCTGGTTCAAGGAACTGCTGGCCATGACCGGCACTGATCCGCATCGCCTTACCCTGGAGGTGACTGAAAGCCTGGTCATCGACGACCTGGCGGACGTGGCGGCAAAAATGGGCGAGCTGAGCCAGATGGGCATCCACTTTTCCCTGGATGACTTCGGCACCGGCTATTCTTCCCTGGCCTACCTGAAGCGCCTGCCCATCAACGAATTGAAGATCGACCGCATGTTTGTCCAGGATGCGCCGGAAGATCCCAACGATGCGGCCCTGGTAGAAACCATTCTGGCCGTCGCCAGCCACTTGCACCTGAAGGTCGTGGCGGAGGGGGTGGAGACGGAGGCCCAGGCCGATTTCCTGCGTCAGCGCGCCGACGTCATCCACCAGGGCTATCTCTACGGCAAGCCTGAACCGGCGGAAGACTGGCTGGCGCGCTGGTTGCCGTCAGTGTGCGCCTAGCACGTCACACGTACAGCGGTTTGGCCGCGATTGTGGCCGGATGCCAATGTTCGACATCAACGACACTGGTAGGCGCCATTGCAAGAATTTTATTTGGACCCTTACGGTCCTTGGAGCGTTTCCCATGCCAACGGAGTCGCGTTTGACACTCCCGGTCAGAATACCTTCATCGGCGCTTGTCGCCTTCGTCGGCATCACCTTTCTGATTACGTGGGGGCTGATCGGAATCTACATCATCTTTCCCGACTCAGCCGCGGCCCGTTTTGGCGAGATCAGCGGGTCGCATCCGTTCTTCTTCCTCGCGACTTGGTCGCCCGCGATCGCGGCTTTCGTGGTCGTATTTCTCTATTCCAGCAAGTCGGGCATTCGAGCCTTCCTGTCCCGGCTTTTCCTGTGGCGATGCTCGGCGGGCTGGGTGGCCTTCATCCTGATAGGCCTGCCGCTCGTTTTCGTCGCGGGCTCGCTGATCAAGGGCGGTCCGGTTCTGGCGCCGCTGCCGCCAGAGGGAGTGGGTCCGGTCGTCGCGGTCCTGTTCATGATGTTGTTTCTCGGGCCGATCGAGGAATTCGGCTGGCGCGGCGTGGCGCAACCCCTGCTTCAACGGCACATGGCGCCAATCTGGGCGGGGCTGTTGATCGGCGCGACCTGGGGATTGTGGCACCTACCAGCGTTCTTCCTGTCGGGGACAGTCTTCGCCGACTGGAACTTCCTTCCCTTCTTCATAGGAAACGTGACGCTTGCGGTGCTGGTGACGCCGATCTTCAACCGGGCGCGAGGCAGCCTGTTGTGGCCGATGCTGTTCCATTGGCAACTCATTAACCCGTTCTGGCCCGACGCCCAGCCTTGGGACACGATCATCCTCGTCGTCGTGGCCGTCATCGTCGTGTGGTGGAACCGTGACACGATGTTCACGCGCACAGGGGCGGTGACAGAAATCGTGCCGACGCGCGACAACATAGCGCCAAGAACCGCGGAGTAGACCAATGCGCCGCGTCCTCATGGCGGCAAGCATGATCGTCTGTCTTGGTGCGGTTGCACCTGCAGGGGAGCCGGAAAGTGCCGATCTCCCAATGCGGTTGGAAGCGACCCTCGAGGCATTCCGCGCACGCTATGGATTTCCGGGCGCTACCGCAGCGATCGCGCTGCCCGACGGAACGGTGGCAACTGCAGCGACTGGCCTTGCCGATGTCGAAACGAGGCGCGCGATGACGCCCGACAGCACCATGCTGGCCGCAAGCATCGGCAAGACCTTCGTCGCGGCGACGGTGCTTGCGCTGGAGAACGAGGGGCGACTGTCGCGCGCCGACCTGCTGGCCGATCATCTGGGCGACCGCCCATGGTTCAGCACTCTGCCCAACGCCGGGACCATGACTATCGGTCAGCTGCTGCACCACAGCGCCGGTCTGCCCGACCATGTACATCTGCCCGCGTTCCAGACCGCCTGGGCAAAAATGGCGACCGGCGAAGGCGCGATCTCCCCCGAAGATCTGGTGCGCTTCGTGACGGGGCTTGAGCCGCTGTTCGAGGCCGGCACCGCCTGGGCCTACAGCGACACCGGCTACATCCTTCTCGGGCTAGTGATAGAGGCAGTGACGGGCCAGCCCTACAATGAGGTCGTGCACGCGCGTTTCCTTGCTCCCCTCGCACTGGTCGGCACGTTCCCCTCAGATCGCCGCGCACTTCCCGGTCTCGCAGTAGGGTATGTGGCTCCCGATAATCCCTTCGGCCTGCCGGAGCGGACGGCAGATGCCGACGGCCGGCTGCTCTGGAATCCGGTTGTGGAATGGACAGGCGGCGGACTAGCCTCGACCTCGCGCGACCTTGCGCGCTGGGGCCACCTTCTCTTCGGAGGCACGGCGATGGCGGCACCCTACCTCGACCGGTTGCTCGACGGGGTGCCGATTGCCCCAGACGCGCAGGGCATCCTCTACGGGGCTGGAGTCGCGATCTACGCCAAGACGCCCCGCGGGCCGGTGCACGGCCATGGTGGCTGGATCCCCGGCTATGTTTCCAGCCTGCGCCATTACGCCGATCACGGCGTCACCGTAGCCTTCCAGATCAATACCGACGTAGGCATCATGGACGACACAAGCGACCTTGTGCCCGCGCTCGAGGCCGCGCTGGCCGACCTCGCACTGGACGCCGCCTTGGAATTAAGGATGCATAGTTGGATATTCGTCAAGACAAGCCGATAGATAGGACACAATGGTTAAACCTTGAATCCTCTGTTGACCGCTCCTCAGCCTTCGAGACGCCCCATGCATACAAGCGTTTGCGCCTCCGCTCACACTCACCAATTGGGTG
>CAZUSF010000008.1:18964-27594 GCA_964623355.1 uncultured Thiobacillus sp.
TGCTGGTGAGCTGCGGCTTATTCCGTTGTTCCGCCAAACCGAGTCTGCTCCTTGAACTACTATGGCCTGTCGGAAGGACTTGAGTCCGCTCGGTAGACGCTTTACGTTGAGGCGCGTTTCCTCCTACCCATGTCTGCATGATGCAGGTATCACACCAATGAATAGACGAATATTTCTTGCCCGCTGCGCCGGCCTGTGCCTTTCCCTGTCAGCTTCCGTGCATGCGCTGGCCGAGGCGCGTATCCGGGTGGATACGGATGCGGCGCTGATCCGCGTCAACGCCGAGATCGAGACCCGGGTCGATCGAAATCTGGCCTGGCAGGTGCTCAGCGATTACGGGCGCTGGTCCGAGTTCGTGCCGGACCTGCAGGTCAGCCGGATCATTTCGCAACCCGGAGAACCGATCCGGCTGGAACAGCGCGGCCGCATTCCCTTGCTGCCCAACTTCCCGCTGGTGATGATTACCCAGGTAAAGGAAACGCCGCAGAAACGCATCCAGTTCCTGCGCGTCGCGGGCAATGTGCAATCCTTCATGGGTGAATGGCAGATCCTGGGCAAGAACCCGGTACGCATCGCCTACCGTTCACTCATCGAACCGGGGTTCGCCATGCCGCCGGAAGTGTCGATCGAGATATTCCGTCACGACGCCAAGGTCCGCCTGGAAGCCATGGCCCGAGAGATGGCGCGTCGCGCCGCTGCGGAACCCGCCACGCCGCGCTGAGGCGCGGATCGTTCAGGAGCGCCTGCGGTAGCGCAGAATGGCAAAGGCGTGGCAGATGGCGGCAAAGGTCAACAGCGCCAATGCCTCGGGCAGCACCTCCCGCACGCCGCCGCCGCGCACAAATACGTCCAGAAAGCCGTCCAGCCCCCAGGACAGCGGCGAGATCACCGCCAGGTCCTGCATGATCGGCAGCATCACCGCCTTCGGCACCAGAATGCCGCCGAGGGCGCCCATGATCATCACCGTGGCGGAACTGAAACCGGCGGCCTGTTCAGTGGTGCGCGCATACATGGCGACGGCGATGCCGAAACCGATCGCCGCCAGGCTGGCCGATGCGCCCATGAGGATCAACGCCAGGGGAGAATCGCCCAGCCCGAGCGGGTCGCCGCCGAGCAAGGGGAGCACGAAAACGCTCACCGCCAGCACCGAGACCATCTGGATCTGGTTGATCACGAAGAACGGTACCGCCTTGCCGCCGAGCACCACCCAGGCCGGTACCGACATCGTTTGCAGGCGGAATAGGCTGCCCTGTTCCCGCTCCTTGATGAAGGAAACCGACAGCGGTACGGCAAGGAAGAACATCGCCAGCAGGGTCCAGGCCGGCGCGTTCTGCTGCACCGAGGAGGGCGTTGGACCGCCACTCCGTTTGCTGACCGTGTCGCCATGCACCGGCGCGAACAGCCTGGCCTGCTCCAGATCGGGCAGGCCGCGGAAGCGCTCACCCTGGGTTACACGCAGGGTTTGTTCCAACTGTTCCCGCCCCAGCTTCATCTCGATGCCATGCAAGGCCAGGCCCAGGGTGCCTTCGAGCACCTTGCGATAGTCGGAGCGCAACGCCGGATCCGCCAGCGCCTGCACCTCGACCAGTTTTTCCAGGCGCAGATCGAGCGGCACATCGGCCATGATTTCGCCCAGACGACGCTTCGCCTGATCCGTCGCGCCGGCCGGCACCAGCACGGCGAAACGGTAGCGCCCGTCGATCAGCCATTGGCGCACCTGGGCCTCGCTGGCATCCTGGGAAAGGGCCAGGTTGATGTGGCGATTGGCGCGGAAGGTGGCGACGATTTCCTGCCCCACCTCGGCCTGATCCTGGGCGACCAGCAGCACCGGAAAGCTGGCGCCGGGACGATCGCCGAAGACGTCGCGCAGCGACAGGGAGAGGATCAGCACGAAGATCACCGGCATGGTGAAGAACAGGATCAGCGCCTGACGGTCACGCAGGATGATGCGGGCTTCCTTGAGCACGCTGGCGCCGAACTTGGCAAGGTTCTGCATCACAATGTTCTGCATTATTTCGGCGCTCCCTGATCGCCGGTGAGGGCAAGGAAAACCTGTTCCAGCTTGGTGCCGCCGAAGCCGAGCGAGCGCACCTTCAGGCCATCCGCGAGCAACATCTGCATGATCGGCGCAACCACCAGGTCGGGTTGTTCACTCACCGCCATAACGCGGCGGCCGGTTATTTCGACAGTCTGCACGCCGGGGATGGATTTCAGCTTGCCGGCGAGGTCCGCCGGCGCCGCATCGAACAATTGCAATTCGAGGTTGCCATCCCGCCGCAGCGCCAGTAGTTCCGGCACTGTCCCGCGCACCAGCAGCTTGCCATGATTGATGATGGCGATCTCGCGGCACAGCATTTCGGCTTCTTCCATGTAATGTGTCGAGATCAGGATGGTGATGCCGGCGGCATCGAGTTCACGCAGGCGATGGTGGATCAGGGCGCGCGAATGCGGATCAATGGCCACCGTCGGCTCATCGAGGATGAGGATTTCGGGCTCGTGGATGAGGCCGATCACCATGTTCAAGCGACGTTTGTAGCCACCGGAGAAACGTTCCATACGCTGGTCGGCTTCCTCGCTCATTTCGGCCAATTCCAGGCATGCGGCGACCCGGCGTTGCAGGTGAGCGCCGGAAAGTCCCTGCATGCGGCCGAAATACTCCAGGTTCTCGCGCGCAGTCAGCGTTGGATAGATGGCCGGCTCCTGCGGTACCAGGCCGAGAATGCGCTTGATCGCTTCCGGCTCGGCAAATACATCGCAGCCATTGATCCGCGCCGAGCCTGAACTGGGTCTGAGCAGCCCCCCCAGGATGGACATCAGCGTGGTCTTGCCGGCGCCATTGGGGCCGAGAATGCCAAAAATGCCGCCGCGCGGCACGATCAGGTCGATCGCATCGAGCGCCGGCGCGCGACCGCCCGGGAAAACCTTCGACAATCGCCTCAACTCGATCGCGGGCACTCCCTCGGTTGTGTTGGCTTCGCGGGCGGGTAATGGGTAAGGCAAGGGCGTCATGGGTGAATTCCGCTTTCGCGCAGGGGACGCGCCAAACCTGTTTTTTTGATCATCACGATTCCGGCATCTTTCCGTTCGTCGTTTGTTCCACTTGGTGGAGTTCCATTCGCATCTTCTATAGTGGCCAGTCGTTGATGGTCATCCATCTTTGCGACGTCAAGGATAATGTCGTGGTGCAGGGACGCCATATCGATGTCGACCTGCTGAACGTAGAAAAACATAGTGCTTGCCCGTTAAATGATACGGAAGTCATGTGGGAGGCTGTGATTTGATCACGTTACCTTGGCGGGTAGAGCGGTCCGCAGCTCTCGTAGGACTTCTGTGCACGCTTTGGGGCCGATAACTGAACTTCGATGCCGTAGAAAGCTGTCTGTTGCACCAAGTTTTGCAACCACCGCAAGGTAGCCTGCTCCGGCCAGATATAGCTGTGAGATTCAGCCGCAGACCTCGCAGCCGGGGTCTTTCTTGAGTCTTAGCGTGCGCCATTCGGCGCTCAATGCATCATGCAGCAACAATCTTCCGGAAAGGCTGTTGCCAGTGCCGATCAGCAGTTTCAGCGCTTCCATCGCCTGAATAGAGCCCACCACGCCAACCAATGGGGTAAATACGCCGAATTCGGCGCAGCGTATTTCCGCATCCTGCGCACGTTCCGGGAACAGGCAGGCGTAGCAGGGTGCGGCCTCGTCGCGCAGGTCGAACACGCTGATCTGGCCATCAAAGCGCACGGCGGCGCCGGATACCAACGGTTTGCGATGGCGCACGCAAGCCCGGTTGACCGCATGCCGGGTCGGGAAGTTGTCGCAGCAATCGAGGATGACGTCGGCTTCAGCGACCGCCGCGTCGAGTGCGTCGCCTTGCAAGCGCAGTTTGACGGCGTTGATCTGGATGTCCGGGTTCATCTCGTGCATGCGCCGGGCGGCTGATTCCGCCTTGTTGACGCCGAGACTGTGCATGTCGTGGGCGATCTGGCGTTGCAGGTTGGTCAGCTCAACCGTGTCGTCGTCCGCCAGCGTGATGTGGCCGACGCCGGCTGCTGCCAGATACAGCGCAACCGGGCTGCCGAGTCCGCCGGCGCCGATGATCAGCGCATGCGCGGCAAGCAGTTTTTCCTGCCCGGCGATGCCGATCTGGTCGAGCAGGATGTGGCGTGAATAGCGTAGCAGTTGATCATCGTTCATGTGCATGAGGCAGGGCGCGCGCTACTTGTAGCGTCGCCATTCCGCCGGTGTTTCGTCGTGATCGCCATGCGGTCGTTTGGTCCAGGCTTCGATGTGCGCCGGGTAGTTCTTCGTGCGCGGCGCCGGCTTGCCCAGATTTTCGCGTTGCACCCGTTCGCAGTAATACGCCAGGTTGCGTTTGATCCGGATCATCAGGCTGCCTTCGAGATGCAGGCCTTGCGCCCAGAGCAACGTTTCAATGTCCTCCAGGCAGTGCTCGGCAATGCAATATTCGATTTGCAGGCTGAGCGGGCCAAGCGCGCTGGTCTTGAGGCCGGGTAACTGTCCGAGCAGATCGAGTGCGAGCTGAATCTGGCCCGGCGGCAGCGGGTGGAAGACGATTTCACGACGCTTTTGAATGTCGCAAGCGGCCGACATTCGGTAGCTCCTAGTCTTTCCGGCTTTGCAATAGAGACAAACCTTTGAGCAAGGTCAGCGCCTGATTGAACTGGTAGTCGTTCTTGCTGACGATTTCGCCGGGTTCAAGCTTGGACTTGCTGTTTTGCTTGTCGGTGGCCGGCTTGGAATCCTTTGACTTGTCGTCTTTCGCCTTCTCGTCATTAGACTTGGTTTCCGACTTGCTCAAGTCTTCCTTGCCGTTGCTCAAGTGCTTTTCGAGATCGGCCTCGCGGACTTCCATCTTGGGCTCTTCATTACTTGTAATGGTGGCATCTTCGACAATGATGTCCGGCGTAATGCCCTTGGCTTGAATGCTACGGCCGTTCGGGGTGAAGTAACGCGCGGTGGTGAGCTTGATGGCGGTGCCATTGTTGAGCGGCAGGATGGTTTGCACCGAGCCCTTGCCGAAGGTCTGCGTGCCGAGAACCACGGCGCGCTTGTGATCCTGCAACGCGCCGGCGACGATTTCAGACGCCGAGGCGGAGCCGCCATTGACCAGCACAACCATCGGTACCTTCTTGGTCCAGGCCGGCAGGTTCTTCAGATAATCGCTTTCACCAGGGCGCAAGTAGTTTTCGCGCGAGTTGGTCAGACGCATTTTGGCGTCTTCGGTACGGCCATCGGTGTAGACAACCAGGTCGTTGGGTTTCAGGAAGGCGCCGGAAACCGAGACGGCGGTGTTGAGCAGACCACCCGGGTCGTTGCGCAAATCAAGCACCAAGCCATTCAGCGCATTGCCCTTGTTCTGGGTTTGCAGGTCTTTCAATGCGCTGACCAGGTTCTCGCCGGAATGCTCCTGGAACTGGGTGATACGCACATAGCCGTAATTGGGCTCAACCAATTTGTATTTGACGCTCTTGATCTTGATCACGGCGCGAGTCAGGGTCAGCGTCAGCGGCTTGCCTTCGCCTTTGCGTACGATGGTCAGCACGATGTCGGTGCCCGGCTTGCCACGCATCTTCTTGACTGCATCGTTCAGGGTCATGCCCTTGACAGGAGTGTCATCCAGCTTGATCACCAGATCGCCGCTTTTCACTCCTGCCTTGAATGCCGGGGTGTCTTCGATGGGAGAGACGACCTTGACGAAGCCATCTTCCATGCCGACTTCGATGCCGAGGCCGCCAAATTCGCCCTGGGTGCCAACCTGGAGTTCCTTGAACGCTTCGTCATCCAGATAAGCGGAATGAGGGTCGAGTCCGGTCAACATGCCGTTGATGGCTTCGGTAATCAGCTTCTTGTCTTCAACTGGCTCGACATAGTCACTCTTGATCTTGCCGAAGATTTCACTGAACGCGCGCAGATCCTCGATCGGCAAGGCTTCCGGTTCGCGGTCGGCGATGGCCGGATAGTTGAGTGTCAGCGCGGCGCCGAAAACGATGCCGATGCCGATCAGACTGAATTGTTTAAGCTTGCCTGACATGGTGCCTCTTGATCTTGATTGAGCGAACGAAGTTCTGACTGCGAATAACTAAAAGAATTTCAGCATCTGATTGAATTGTCTCGGGCCCGCGATTCATTTGACCCAGGATAACGGGTCGAATGGCTTGCCCTGGCGGCGCAATTCGAAATACAGCCCGGGTTCATCCTGACCGCCGGTGGCACCTACCGTGGCTACCACATCGCCTGCTCGGACTTGGTCTCCCGGCTGCTTATACAAGCTTTCATTATTGCTGTACAGGCTGAGATAACCGTTGCCGTGGTCAATGATCAGCAAGTTGCCAAAGCCGCGTAGCCAATCCGCAAATGCCACTTCGCCGCTACCGACGGAGCGGACTTCATTGCCTTGTCGGGCCCTGATAAACAGACCTTTCCAGGCGGGGCCGCCACCTTCTCGGCTTTGACCGAATTTGCTGATGATTTCACCTGCCACCGGCAGCGCAAGTTTGCCCTTCAAGCGCGCAAAACTTAATCCTGCGACGCTGGCATCGGCCACTTTGGTGACAACTTCTCCGGGTTTTGGCGTGGGCTTTGGCTGGATTTTGGGTTTTACGGGTTTGGCGGCTGCCGCTGCGGCCAGACGGGCGAGTCTTTCAATCAGTTGGGTCAAGCGTTTTTCATCGCGCACCAGGGTATCGATCTGTTTCCGCTGCTGGCGTATCTGCGCCGAAAGTTTGAACAGCACTTGCTGTCGCGAGCCCTTTTCAATCTCCAGGGTTTTCTTTTGTGTGACACGTTCCTGCTTGACCTTGAGCAGATCGCTGTTCTGATTGCGGGTTTCTTCCTGCAAGGTTTGCAGGTTTTGCAACGAGGCGCGGTGCTGGCGAATGAGATCAGCGCGGGCGCGGCCGATGTAGGCGTAATACTCGAGATTGCGCGCCACTTCACCCGGGTTTTCGCCATTCAGCATCAGTTTCAGGGCATCGCCGCCGCCTTGGTGATAATGCTTGCGCAGCAGTTCGGCGAGGCGCGTTTGCTGATCGGCAATTTCGGCTTCGGTGGTTTGGGTGTCGGCGGCTAATTGCTTCAGCGTGCGTGACAGTTTGCGCTGGCGTAAATCCAGTTCGCGCAAACCCCGATTGACGTCAGAAATCCGGCGCTCGGAGTGTTTCAGCGCGTCAGTGACTTCGGACTTGTCTTCGTTGGTTTGTTCCAGTTCATCTTGCAGCGCTTTGATGCGTGAGCGCAGATCATTCAATTCTTCTTTCTTGCCGGTATCTGCCGCCGCTTGAACCGAAAACGCCAGGCAAAACAGACCAAGCAGGACAGCAAGAATGCGCACAGCGATTATTTGAAATCGACGAGGGGGTGCCCCGTCATCTCCATCGGCTGCGGCAAGTCCATCAACTTGAGCATGGTCGGCGCAATGTCTTCCAGTGCGCCACTGTGTTCCATACGGGCTGAACGGCCGATGTACAGGAAGGGAACCAGGTTCGTGGTATGCGCGGTATGTGGCTGGTTGGTCATGGTGTCGAGCATGGTTTCTGCATTGCCATGATCGGCGGTAATCAACACTTCACCACCAATGCCCAGCATGGCTTGTACCGCCCGTCCGAGGCAGGTATCAACGGCTTCGACTGCCTTTACCGCTGCATCCAGCATGCCGGTATGGCCGACCATGTCGCAGTTTGCATAGTTGCAGATGATGGCGTCGTATTTGCGCAGTTCGATCGCTTCGACCAGTTTGTCGGTCAACTCGAACGCATTCATCTCGGGCTGGAGATCGTAGGTCGCCACGTTGGGTGACTTCACCATGATCCGATCTTCACCCGGATAAACGGTTTCTTCGCCGCCGTTGAAGAAGTAAGTCACATGCGGATACTTCTCGGTCTCGGCGATGCGGAGTTGGCGCAAGCCCAGGTTGGCGATGTACTCGCCAAAACCATTCCGCACGCGTTCCGGCGGGAAGGCGACGGGGACATCGAACTCCTCGCTGTAGCCGGTCAAGGTGCAATAGTGGGAAAGTTTGGGAACATATTCGCGTTCGAATTCCTTGAACCCCGGCGTGATGAATGCCTTGGTCATTTCACGCGCCCGGTCGGAACGGAAGTTCATGAAAATGATTGCATCGCCATCCTGCATGCGAACCGGTTCGCCGCCAGGTTCAACGATCGCGGTCGGTTTGACGAATTCATCGTTCTCGCCGCGCGCATAAGCCATTTCCAGGCCGAATCCGGCGCTGGGCGCCTGATATTCGGCGCGTCCCAGGGTCAGCAGATCGAAGGCGATCTTGACCCGATCCCAACGCTTGTCGCGGTCCATGGCGTAATAGCGGCCGACAATGCTGGCGATGCGGCCGCCACGCAAGCCGTCCATTTTGTCCTGCAGGCAGCGAATGTAAGCCTCGGCACTTTTCGGCGGCGTGTCGCGGCCATCCAGGAAAGCATGCACATAGACTTTGCTTAATCCACGTTGCAGGGCCAGGTCGAGCATGGCGTGAATATGGTTTTCGTGGCTGTGCACGCCGCCATCCGACAACAGGCCGAAAATGTGCAGCGCGCCGCCATTGGACTTCAGCGTGTCGATGACTTCGTTCAGCGCCAGATTGCCGGCGAAGTGACCGTTGCG
>CAZUSF010000009.1:0-26489 GCA_964623355.1 uncultured Thiobacillus sp.
AACGTCAAGGGCAAGAGCAAGCGCTTTGGTCGCTTCAATGGTTCACGGGCAGGCTGGAAAAAGGCATTTGTCTGCCTTCAGCCTGGTCAAGAACTTAACTTCGCAGCTGGAGAATAATCATGTTGGTTAAGGTTAAACCGACCTCAGCTGGACGTCGTGCTGTTGTCAAGGTAGTCACTCCTGGTTTGCACAAGGGCAAACCTATTGCCAGTCTTGTCGAAAAGCAGAATCGTAAGTCCGGTCGAAACAATAATGGTCATATCACTACCCGACACAAGGGTGGTGGACATAAGCAGCATTATCGCTTGGTTGATTTCAAGCGGAACAAAGATGGTATATCGGCCAAGGTGGAACGGATTGAATACGATCCTAATCGCAGTGCACATTTGGCTCTGCTATGTTATGCGGATGGTGAGCGTCGTTACATCATTGCGCCGCGTGGAGTTGAAGTGGGTGCAAGTTTGATCAGTGGTTCCGAAGCACCAATCAAGCCGGGCAATTGTCTGCCATTGCGCAACATTCCAGTGGGTTCAACGATTCACTGTATCGAAATGCTGCCAGGCAAGGGTGCTCAGTTGTCACGTTCGGCGGGTACTAGCGTTCAACTGCTTGCCCGCGAAGGATCCTATGCGCAGCTGCGTTTGCGTTCGGGAGAAATTCGCAAGGTACATATCGATTGCCGTGCAACTCTTGGTGAAGTAGGCAATGAAGAGCATAGCCTGCGGTCTTACGGTAAAGCGGGTGCTATGCGTTGGCGTGGTATTCGCCCGACAGTCCGTGGCACGGTAATGAACCCTGTTGATCACCCACACGGTGGTGGTGAAGGTCGCACTGGCGAAGGCCGCGTTCCTGTATCTCCTTGGGGGCAGCCGACCAAGGGCTACCGTACTCGTAACAACAAGCGTACCGATGGCATGATCGTGCGTCGCCGTCACAAAGCTTAAAGGGTGAGATGAAATGGCTCGTTCTGTAAAAAAAGGCCCCTTTGTTGATGGGCACCTGATCAAAAAAATCCAAACGGCAATCGCTGCTGGTGACAAAAAACCAATCAAGACCTGGTCACGTCGCTCGACTGTTCTGCCTGATTTCATTGGTCTGACCGTTGCCGTACATAACGGTAAACAGCATATCCCCGTATATGTGACTGAAAATATGGTTGGCCACAAACTTGGTGAATTCTCTTTGACGCGTACCTTTAAAGGTCACGCCGCCGATAAGAAAACCAAGAAGAAATAAGGAGAAACGTGATGCAAGTTTCAGCAATATTGCGCGGTACACGGCTATCTTCACAGAAAGCGCGTTTGGTTGCCGATATGGTGCGCGGCAAGCCGGTAGATCAGGCGTTGAACATACTCGCCTTCTCTCCCCAGAAAGCAGCATTCACCATCAAGAAGGTTCTCGAATCAGCAATCGCCAATGCCGAGCATAACGAAGGCGCGGACATTGACGAGTTAAATGTCAAGACTATCTTTGTTGATCAGGGCCCCAGCTTGAAGCGCTTCACTGCGCGAGCTAAAGGGCGGGGAAATCGGATTGTTAAACCGACTTGTCACATTACCGTGACAGTTGGCGACTGAGAGAAAGCAAATGGGACAGAAAATACATCCGATTGGCTTCCGGTTAAGTGTTAACCGTGGCTGGACTTCAAAATGGTTTGCAAGCAGCAAGAACTTTGCGACCACCCTGAATGAAGACATCAAGGTACGTGAATTTCTGAAAAAGAAGCTTGCGCACGCCTCAATCAGCAAGATCGTGATCGAGCGACCCGCCAAAAATGCACGAATTACACTCTTTTCTTCACGTCCGGGAGTGGTCATCGGCAAAAAGGGCGAGGATATTGAATCTCTGCGTAAGCAACTGAATGCATTGATCTCGGTTCCTGTGACTTTGAATATTGAAGAAGTCAGGAAACCGGAAATTGACGCCCAACTAATCTCTGATTCAATCGCCAATCAGCTCGAAAAGCGAATCATGTTCAGACGCGCCATGAAAAGAGCTATGCAGAATGCAATGCGTTTTGGCGCTCAGGGCATCAAGATCATGTCGGCTGGTCGTCTAAATGGCGCTGAGATCGCAAGAACCGAATGGTATCGTGAGGGTCGTGTTCCGCTTCACACCTTGCGTGCCGATATCGATTACGGCTTTTCTGAAGCAAGTACAACCTACGGAATCATCGGTATCAAGGTTTGGGTATACAAAGGTGAAAACCTTGGCAACGGCGAAAAACCAGTTGCGGCACCTGAACCTGAACGTAGACCGCGTCGTCCTGCCAATCGTGCAGGTAAGGAGTAATTAGTCATGCTGCAACCCGCACGCAGAAAATATCGTAAAGAGCAAAAAGGTCGAAATACCGGATTGGCTACACGTGGTGCCAAGGTCAGCTTTGGCGAATTCGGGCTCAAAGCGATCGCTCGTGGACGCATCACTGCTCGACAAATTGAAGCCGCACGTCGTGCCATGACGCGTCACATTAAACGGGGCGGACGTATCTGGATCAGGATATTCCCGGACAAGCCGATTTCACAAAAACCAGCTGAAGTTCGTATGGGTAACGGTAAAGGTAACCCCGAATATTGGGTTGCCGAAATTCAACCTGGCAAAGTGCTGTATGAGATGGAAGGCGTGACAGAAGAAATCGCTCGCGAAGCCTTCAAGCTCGCTGCTGCTAAATTGCCTTTGGCTACGACTTTCGTGTCGCGTCACTTTGGGGTTTGAAATGAAAATTACTGAAATGCGAACCAAAGGTATGGACGAACTCAAGAATGAGTTGAAAGAGTTACTGCGGGCCCAGTTCAGCTTGCGTATGCAACTTTCTACTCAGCAAACCAACAAGACCCACGAAATTCGTAAGGTAAGACGTGACATCGCGCGTGTTCGCACTGTGATGCAGCAAGCGAAAATCAAGGCAAGCAATTGAAGAGTATGACCATGACCGAACAACAGCAGAGTGAAAATAATGGACGCAGCCTGACCGGTACCGTGGTCAGTGACAAGATGAACAAAACTGTCACAGTTTTGGTTGAGCGAAAGGTCAAGCATCCGTTGTATGGCAAGATTATTCGTTTGTCCAAAAAGTATCATGCGCATGATGAGAACAATGAATTCCATCCTGGGGACATCGTAATCATCGAAGAGTGCCGACCACTGTCACGTACCAAAACCTGGAATGTGGCTCGACTGGTACAACGTGCTGTTAACGTCTAATAATTCTTGATTGAGTAGCTTGAGCATGATATATTGCTCAGCTACCTGGGATGTTTAGTCTCAGCTACATGTAGGCCGCTAAGCGGCTTGTTACAACCCGAACGGGATCCAAAACTACTCACGCAGTGAGCAAGTTGGAGATGAAAAATGATCCAGATGCAGTCCAAATTAGATGTAGCCGACAATACTGGCGCGCGCACTGTAATGTGTATCAAAGTATTGGGTGGTTCAAAGCGGCGTTATGCCAGTGTTGGTGACGTGATCAAGGTAAGCATCAAAGATGCTGCTCCCCGGGGTCGGGTCAAGAAGGGCGATGTTTACAACGCTGTTGTGGTTCGTACTGCCAAAGGTGTGCGACGGCCTGATGGTTCCCTGATCAAATTTGACAATAATGCGGCAGTGTTGCTCAACAATAAACTTGAGCCTATAGGCACTCGTATTTTTGGGCCGGTAACACGTGAGCTTCGCAGTGAGCGATTCATGAAAATCGTTTCACTTGCTCCCGAAGTTTTGTAAGGGTTGATGATGCGCAAAATTCGTAAAGGTGATGAGGTCATCGTTCTGACTGGCAAAGATAAGGGCAAGCGAGGAACTGTGCTTCGCGTGCTTGAATCTGCATTGGTCGTTGAGGGGGTCAATCGGGTGCGTAAGGCGGTCAAGCCGAATCCTATGAAGGGTGCGGTAGGTGGTTTCCAGGACAAAGATATGCCGATTGATGTTTCGAATGTTGCCCTGTTCAACGCGCTAACCTCAAAGGGCGATCGTGTTGGTATCAAGACGCTGGAAGATGGTCGCCAAGTGCGCTTCTTCAAGTCCAATGGTGAAGTGGTGGATGCGTAAGGAACAATGATGGCAAGAATGCATGAGTTCTACAAAGATACGGTAGCTAAGCAGTTAACCGATCAATTCGGGTATAAGTCGCCGATGCAAGTCCCGCGAATTACTAAAATCACCCTCAATATGGGTGTAGGTGAGGCTGTTGGTGATAAGAAAGTTATGGATCACGCAGTTGGTGATATGCAGAAAATTGCAGGTCAAAAACCTGTGGTGACTTTATCTCGCAAATCGATTGCTGGTTTTAAAATCCGAGATCACTACCCTGTTGGATGCATGGTTACACTGCGTCGCAATCAAATGTATGAGTTTCTTGACCGTTTGATCACTGTCGCTATACCGCGTATTCGAGATTTCCGGGGTATTGGTGGCAAAGGTTTTGATGGTCGTGGTAATTACAACATGGGCGTCAAAGAGCAAATCATATTTCCAGAAATTGAATATGAAAAGATAGACGTCTTGCGTGGCATGAACATAACGATCACGACGACTGCTAAAACAGATCAAGAAGCGCGTGCATTGTTGTCCGCGTTTAAGTTCCCATTTAAGAGCTGAGGTTGCAATGGCAAGACTTTCCGTTATCAATCGTGAAGAAAAGCGCCGAAAGCTGGTGAAGAAGTTTGCTGCCAAGCGCCTCGCTATCAAGGCCAAGTTATACGACGCCACCCTGACTGAAGAAGAGCGTCAGTCTGCACGGACTCAGCTTGAATCACTTCCTCGCAATGCTAGTGAATGTCGTTTGAGAAACCGCTGTCAGATCACAGGGCGCCCACGTGGTGTGTTCCGTAAATTCGGCCTTTGCCGTAACAAGATCCGCGAATACGCCATGAAAGGCGAGATTCCGGGTGTTGTTAAAGCTAGTTGGTAAGGAAAATATGCTATGAGCATGAGTGATCCTATCGCAGACATGCTGACCCGCATTCGTAACGGTCAGATGATTGATAAAGAATCAGTAAGAATGCCGTCTTCTAAACTCAAGAAGGCGATTGCACAAGTTTTGCGGGATGAAGGTTATATCGATGGGTACAAAGTCCATGAAATGGAAGGTTTGCCCGAAATCGAGATTTCTCTCAAGTATTACGCTGGTAGTCCGGTAATTGAGAAGATCGAACGTATCAGCAAGCCGGGTCTGCGAATTTATAAAGGTCGCAATGACTTGCCCAAAGTTATGAATGGCTTGGGCGTGGCTATCCTTTCGACATCGCAAGGTGTCATGACAGATCGCAAAGCTCGCTCATTGGGCGTCGGCGGTGAAGTTCTTTGTGTAGTGGCGTAAGGTAAAATCATGTCTCGCGTAGCTAAAAACCCTATTCCCTTGCTGTCAGGTGTTGAGTTCCAGATTGATGGAAACCTGGTCACTATCAAAGGTCCTTTGGGATCGTTGACCCAAATTGTAACTCCTGGTGTTGGTGTGAGTAATTCCGATGGCTTTATTCATATTAGCGCTAATGATGAAAGCCGTGAAACGCATGCAATGACAGGAACTGTAAGAGCTTTGCTTGCCAATATGGTCCAGGGTGTTACTAAGGGCTTTGAGCGAAAATTAACCTTGATTGGCGTTGGTTACCGTGCTCAGGCTCAAGGTGAAAAATTGAACTTGTCTCTCGGCTTTTCTCATCCTGTTGAGCATGTTATGCCTTTAGGTATCAAGGTTGAGACGCCAACTCAAACCGAAATAATTATTAAAGGTATGGATAAACAGGTTGTTGGTCAGGTTGCTGCAGACATCAGGTCTTACCGTAAACCCGAGCCTTATAAAGGTAAAGGTGTACGTTATGCCAATGAAGTTGTTGCGCTTAAAGAGACCAAGAAGAAGTAATCAGGAGCAATGGCAATGGATAAAAGAATTCGTCGTTTACGTAGATCGCGCAAAACGCGTGCCAAAATTGCGGAACTGGGATCAATTCGTTTGTGCGTGCATCGCACGAATTCCCATATTTACGCGCAAATTATTGACTCTACGGGTGGCCAGGTGATTACTTCGGCTTCTAGTGTCGATAAAGGTTTCAGGGATCAGTGCAAATCTGGTTCTAATGTATCTGCGGCCAAATTGGTCGGCCAACTTGTAGCGGAAAAGGCCAAGCAAGCAGGTATTGATAAGGTTTCTTTTGACCGTTCCGGTTTTGCATTCCATGGCAGAGTCAAAGCTCTGGCCGAGGCTGCCCGCGAACATGGTCTGCAGTTCTAAGCGAGGAAGATCATGGCAAGACCGGTACAGCAGGAAGAGCAAGGTGACGGCCTGAAGGAGAAAATGATCTCCGTGAATCGTGTAACCAAAGTAGTCAAAGGTGGCCGAATTTTGAGTTTCGCAGCTTTGACTGTCGTTGGTGACAACGAAGGTGGCGTTGGTATGGGCAAGGGAAAATCACGTGAAGTCCCGGTTGCTGTTACCAAAGCCATGGAAGAGGCAAGAAGAAAGATGGTGAAAGTATCATTGAAGAATGGAACATTTCATCATTCTGTAATTGGAAAACATGGGGCTTCAGTTGTCATTATTCAGCCAGCCTCTGAAGGAACTGGAATCATTGCCGGAGGGGCGATGCGCGCGGTTTTTGAAGTGATGGGCGTGCATAACGTACTCGCTAAGTGCTTGGGATCAACCAATCCGTATAACGTCGTTCGAGCAACGCTTGATGGATTGTCCAAAATGTCAACGCCTAGCGAAATTGCGGCAAAGCGTGGCAAAACTGTTGCTGAGATCCTGGAGTAATCTATGTCTGAAAATAAAGCCAAGATCAAGGTAACCCTGATTAAAAGTGTTATTGGTACGATTGAAAAACATCGTGCATGTGTGCGTGGTTTAGGTTTGCGTCGGTTACATCATTCCGTGCTAGTGCTGGATACGCCAGAGAACCGTGGAATGATTAATCGCGTCAATTACCTTCTCAAAGCAGAGTCAATCTGATGAAACTTAATTCAATTAGTCCTGCCGTTGGCAGCACACATTCCTCAAAAAGACCTGGTCGTGGAATAGGATCAGGCTTGGGTAAAACTGGTGGTAGAGGTCATAAGGGCCAGAAATCACGTGCGGGTGGTTTTCATAAGGTCGGGTTTGAAGGCGGTCAAATGCCTATGGCTCGCCGTCTACCTAAACGTGGATTCATTTCGCTAAGCCGTCAGTTCAAATCTGAAGTTCGTCTTGGTGATCTCAATGCATTGCCAGTTGACACTGTAGATTTGCTCGTACTTAAACAAGCTGGTTTGGTTTCACAGTTAACTCGCTCTGTTAAAGTGATTCATGCTGGTGAAATTACACGAGCAATCAAGATTGATGGTCTACTTGTTACAAAAGGTGCTACGGCTGCAATAGAAGCTGCTGGTGGTACTATTTCAGCAGCTACAGCTTAAGGTTTATAAGGCGACCTACTTTGTCTGGTTCCGAAAAGCTTAACAAGATGTCTGGAAAAATGGGCGACCTGAAGAGTCGCCTGTTGTTTCTAGTGGGCGCGCTTATTGTATTTCGGATAGGTTCGTTTATTCCTGTACCTGGCATTGATCCGGTTGTACTTGAAGATTTATTCAAGGGTCAGCAAGGTGGCATTCTTGGTATGTTCAACATGTTCTCGGGTGGCGCATTATCACGCTTCTCCGTATTAGCGCTTGGGATCATGCCTTACATTTCCGCTTCGATCATTATGCAATTGATGACCGTTGTTTCTCCTACGCTTGAGGCTTTAAAGAAGGAAGGCGAGGCGGGGCGGAGGAAAATTACCCAGTACACTCGTTATGGAACGGTTGTGCTTGCCTTGTTTCAAGCGATTGGTATCTCTATAGCACTTGAGACTCAAGCTGGACTTGTTTTGGATCCAGGTTTGTTGTTCAGAATTACTGCGGTTGTCTCGCTTGTTGCCGGTACGATTTTCTTGATGTGGCTAGGTGAGCAGATTACTGAAAGAGGGTTAGGCAACGGTATTTCGATCATTATCTTTGCTGGTATTGCAGCGGGCCTGCCAAGTGCCATAGGTGGCATGCTTGAGTTGACACAAACCGGCGCATTTTCGATTCCTGTTGCATTGTTGATTTTTATAGGTGCTTTGCTGGTTACAGCATTTGTTGTCTTCGTTGAAAGAGGGCAACGCAAGATATTGGTTAACTATGCCAAACGACAGGTAGGTAACAAAGTCTATGGTGGGCAAAGTTCACATTTGCCTCTCAAGTTGAATATGGCCGGTGTCATTCCTCCAATTTTTGCTAGTTCTATTATTTTATTTCCTGCAACTATTGCCGGGATGTTCGGCGGACGTGAATCTCTTTTCTGGTTGAAAGATGTTGGTGCAGCTCTTTCACCTGGCCAGCCCATTTATGTCATTTTGTATGCTGCAGCAATATTCTTTTTCTGCTTTTTCTATACGGCACTTGTTTTTAATCCCCGAGAAACTGCAGATAATTTAAAGAAGAGTGGCGCCTTTATACCAGGCTATCGCCCAGGCGAGCAGACATCAAAGTTTATCGACAAAGTTATGACTAGATTGACTTTGATCGGTGCTGTTTACATTACTGTGGTTTGTCTCATACCTGAGTTTTTGATAGTAAATTGGAATGTACCGTTTTACTTTGGTGGTACGTCATTACTGATTATTGTTGTCGTGAGCATGGATTTCATGGCTCAGGTTCAAACATATGTGATGACTCACCAATATGAAAATCTGCTTAAGAAGGCTAATTTCAAAGGCGGAAATTTCATTTCAAGGTAAGTGCCCAGGAAATAATTTAATTCTGTTTTAAGGAGATGAACATGCGTGTTCAGGCCTCGGTTAAGAAAATTTGTCGTAAATGTAAGATTGTGCGTCGTAACGGGGTTGTCAGGGTGATTTGCTCTGAGGCTCGCCACAAGCAGCGTCAAGGTTAAAAACTGCTTGCCAAGGTAACGTTATCTTCAATATAATTTTTTGTTTAGTTAGCTGGGGGTAGTACATGGCCCGGATTGCTGGGGTAAACATCCCAAATCATAAGCATGCCGAAATTGCGCTTCTGTCAATTTACGGTATTGGTCGGACTCGTTCGCGATTGATCTGTCAGAGTACTGGTGTGTCTCCATCGGTCAAGATGAAAGATTTAACTGATGCTGATGTTGATAAATTGCGCGAGGGCGTTGCCAAATTTGTAGTTGAAGGTGATCTTCGGCGCGAAATTACCATGAACATCAAGCGATTGATGGACTTGGGTTGCTACCGCGGAGTTCGTCATCGTAAAGGTCTTCCGTTGCGTGGCCAGCGTACTCGTACCAATGCGCGCACTCGCAAGGGTCCTCGTAAGCAGATGCAAATCAAGAAGTAATGGAACGAAATTATGGCTAAAGCAGCTGCTGCGCGTACGCGCAAAAAAGTTAAGAAAAATGTTGCCGATGGTGTGGCTCACATTCATGCGTCGTTTAATAACACCATCGTGACGATCACTGATCGTCAGGGTAATGCTCTGGCTTGGGCAACTGCTGGTGGCGCAGGCTTTAAGGGTTCTCGTAAAAGTACTCCCTTTGCTGCGCAGGTGGCTGCTGAGAATGCGGGAAAAATTGCTCTTGAATATGGTTTGAAGAATTTGGAAGTTCGCATCAAGGGACCTGGTCCCGGTCGTGACTCTACTGTTCGTGCGTTGAATTCTTTGGGTTACAAGATCACAAGTATTTCCGACGTGACGCCTGTTCCACATAACGGCTGCCGTCCGCCCAAGAAGCGTCGAATTTAAGTAATAGGAGAGCTCAATTGGCCCGCAATCTAGATCCCAAGTGTCGTCAGTGTCGCCGTGAAGGTGAGAAATTGTTCATAAAAGGTGAAAAATGTTTCACTGAAAAATGTGCAATCGAAAGACGCAATCAACCCCCTGGTCAGCATGGCGCAAAGCAACCTCGTCTATCGGACTATGGTGTGCATCTGCGTGAAAAGCAAAAAGTTCGTCGTATATATGGCGTCTTAGAGGCGCAATTTCGGCTGACATATAAAGAAGCTGATCGCCGTAAAGGTGTCACCGGCGAGAATTTATTGCAGATTCTTGAGTCACGCCTTGATAGCGTTGCGTTCAGAATGGGGTTCAGTTCATCAAGAAGTGAGGCTCGCCAGACCGTTCGACATAACGCTATTTTGGTCAACGGGCGTCGTGTCAATATTCCTTCGTACCAGGTTAAACCTGGTGATGTGGTTGAGGTGGCCGACAAGTCCAAGGCTCAATTGCGCATCAAAGCTGCTGTAGAGGCTGCTTCTGGACGTGGATTTCCGGAATGGGTCGAAGTTGATGCCAAGAGCTTGAAGGGTACCTTCAAGGCCTTGCCGCAAAGATCTGAACTGCCTGCTTCAATTAATGAATCTTTGGTTGTTGAGCTTTACTCCAAGTAACAGTCTTGTTGCCGCGTAAGCGGTAGCACAGTGAAGGAATATCTATGTCAAACACCGGTGAATTGCTGAAGCCTCGTATTGTGGAGGTAAACAGCATTTCCCCTCGTCAGGCTCGCATAACGCTCGAGCCTTTTGAGCGTGGTTATGGCCACACCTTGGGTAATGCTTTGCGTCGGATTCTTCTCTCTTCGATGCAAGGATATGCGCCCACAGAGGTGCGTATCAGTGGTGTGGTGCATGAGTATTCAGCTTTGGATGGTGTTCAGGAAGATGTCGTTGACATCCTGCTTAACCTGAAAGGGTTGGCGGTTAAGCTGAATAGTCGTGATGAAGCTTTAATATCGATTAAAAAATCTGGAGAAGGTGCGGTTACCGCAGCGGATATCCAGGCTGGTCATGACGTCGAGATTTTGAATTCTGATCATGTTATCGCTCATCTGACGAAGGGCGGCAATTTGGAGATGGAAATCAAAATCGAGGGTGGTCGTGGATATGTTCCGGCGAGCACACGTGTACTTAGTGATGAATCGCGTCCAGTTGGCGTAATTCTGGTTGATGCATTGTTCAGTCCGGTTAAGAAGGTCAGTTTTAACGTTGAAAGTGCGCGTGTTGAACAGCGTACAGATCTCGACAAGTTGATTCTGGAAATTGAAACCAATGGCGTGATTGAACCTGCAGAAGCTGTTCGCTACGCTGCCAGGGTTTTGATCGAACAACTCGCTTCCTTTGCAGATTTGCAGGGTGTCTCACCGCTTTCGGATGTTTCTTCTCTGAAATTGGTTTCACCTCAGTCTTCAATTGATCCGATCTTGTTGCGCCCGGTTGATGAACTTGAACTCACTGTCCGTTCGGCAAACTGCCTGAAAGCTGAAAACATCTATTACATTGGTGATCTGATACAACGTACAGAAACGGAGTTGTTGAAAACTCCTAACCTGGGTCGGAAATCTCTTAATGAAATCAAAGATGTACTCGCTGCTCGTGGTCTGACGCTCGGTATGAAACTTGAAAATTGGCCACCCGCTGGCCTTGATAAGCCCTGATCCAGAGGTAAAAAATAATGCGCCACCGTCTTTCTCATCGCAAACTTAATCGCACCAGTAGTCATCGTCAGGCTTTGCTGCGCAATCTCTCGAATGCGCTACTTAAGCACGAAGCTATCAAGACCACATTGCCCAAGGCTAAGGAATTGCGCAAAGTTGTTGAACCTTTGATCACGCTGGGCAAGAAGCCGAGTCTAGCCAATCGCCGTCTAGCATTTGATCGCCTCCGCGATCGTGACATGGTTGTCAAATTATTTGATGATCTTGGTCCTCGTTTCATGCAAAGGCCTGGTGGTTACATTCGCATACTTAAATTCGGTTTCCGTCAGGGTGATAATGCACCAATGGCATATGTCGAATTAGTGGATCGTGAGTCCAATATTTCGACGCCAGCAACTGAATAATGAATTGAACACTATAAGCCGGCTAATGCCGGCTTTTTTTTCGCGTGTTTAATATTCTGTTTAAACGAGATAAAGAGTTAACTTAGTTAATGACTCGGGTGGATTTTTACTTCAACGCAAGTGACAAACTCGATGTGATTACAAAGCTTTTGATCAAGTCGGTGAATAGTGGCTTTTACGTCTTTGTTCATATGCGTGACGCACAAATGCTACATCAGTTTGATCAATATCTTTGGCAATCGCGTCCCTTGTCATTTTTGCCGCATGTCCTATCTGATCATCCACTGGCTCCACAAACTCCTATTGTCATAGGGGCCGAGCCAGGTTCCATTGTGAAATTCGACATTCTGATCAATTCTGAACCCCTGATTCCAGAGTATTTCTCGAGATTTGATCGATTGCTTGAAGTTGTTACCGAAGATGCTGATGGTCGTGAAATGTCCCGCGAGCATTTTCGTTTCTTCAAGCAAAGAGGATACCCTGTTTATTCGCATGATTTAAAGGCTGATAAATGACGACTCCGGATGAGGATATATTTGGTCAGATTGATGCATTATTGGGTAAGCGTAGTCCCGCCGTTTTGACCGAAAAGAATTTGCAAGGTGATGATTTCCCTATGTTGACGGAGATTATCCAGGCAGATGTTTCAGCTTCGCTGCAAAATATGGCAGAAAATCAAATAATTTCGAGTGAATTTGATGCCCGCCAAGTCGAACGGCGAGTATGTGAACGTCGACATGGCTCATCTTCTGAATCGTCAAAGATGCTTTCCAGTGCAATAAATACTCCTGATTTAGAGGCTTTGGAGATCAGGTTGATGGATTTGATACGTAGTCAGCATGCAACGCTGGAAAAATCGCTGAGTTCAATAATTCGGGAAGAAATTAAGCGATTTAAAATGGATTAGTTGTATTAATGCTCTCCAGTTATCCATCCCCTATTAGATGAATCTACGTCTTCTTTCATTTCAATAACCAAAAACCTGTGATGCACGCCTGTATATGGAACTAGCCAAATCCTTTGAACCGCATGATATTGAAAAACGTTGGTACTCGTTCTGGGAGGCCGCTGGTCATTTCACAATGGGGCGTAACGAAGATCAACCGTTCTATAGCATCTTGTTGCCGCCGCCCAATGTGACTGGCACGTTGCACATGGGGCATGCTTTTCAACATGGGCTGATGGATGCGTTGACTCGATACCATCGTATGCGTGGATTGAATACGCTTTGGCAACCGGGTACTGATCATGCTGGTATCGCGACTCAAATTGTTGTTGAACGCCAACTTGATGCTCAGAAAATCACCCGTCATGAGCTAGGCCGTGAAAAGTTTCTCGACAAGGTTTGGGAGTGGAAGTCACTGTCCGGGTCAAACATCACTCGTCAAATGCGACGACTTGGGACTTCTCCAGATTGGTCGCGCGAACGCTTCACGATGGATGCCGGCCTTTCAACCGCAGTGACTGAAGTGTTCGTTCGGCTATACAACGAAGGTCTGATCTATCGTGGCAAGCGCCTGGTTAATTGGGATCCTGTGCTTCAGACGGCGGTTTCTGATCTGGAGGTGGTCAGTACCGAAGAAGAGGGGTTCATTTGGGAAATCAACTATCCACTGGAAGATGGTCATGGCCATACGAGTGGATTCCTGACTGTCGCCACGACGCGGCCTGAAACCTTGCTGGGCGACACCGCCGTTGCGGTGAATCCGGCAGATGAGCGCTACCGACATCTGGTTGGAAAGCACGTAAGGCTGCCGGTCGCTGAACGTACGATACCGATCATCGCTGACGATTACGTTGATCAGGCTTTCGGAACGGGTGTGGTCAAGATTACGCCGGCGCATGATTTCAATGATTGGCAGGTTGGTCAACGCCACAAACTCGAAGCGATTAGTGTGCTGACGCTGGATGCCAGGATCAATGATTTCGGTCCCACCGAATACCAGGGTCTGGATCGTTATGTCGCACGCCAGAAAATCCTGGATGAGTTGCAAGCCAAGGGCCTTCTGGTTTCCGCCAAGCCACACAAACTGATGATTCCACGTGGTGATCGTACGCATGCGGTGATCGAGCCGATGCTGACCGATCAATGGTTCATGAGCATGGAAGGTCTGGCGCAGCAGGCGTTGAAGGTGGTCGATACCGGTGAACTGCGCTTCGTGCCGGAGAACTGGACCACGACTTACCGGCAATGGCTGGAGAACATTCAGGACTGGTGCGTCTCGCGCCAGCTCTGGTGGGGCCACCGGATTCCAGCCTGGTATGACGAGGACGGCAATGTCTATGTCGCCCGCGACGAAGCCGAAGCGCGCAAGCAGGCGGCGGGACGCGAAATATTCCGTGACGAGGATGTGCTGGATACCTGGTTTTCGTCTGCGTTATGGCCGTTCTCTACCCTCGGCTGGCCGGAAGATACCTGGGAACTGAAGCATTACCTGCCGACGTCAGTGCTGGTGACCGGTTTCGACATTATCTTTTTCTGGGTTGCGCGCATGGTCATGATGACCTTGCATTTCACTGGCAAGGTGCCGTTCCGTGATGTCTATGTCACTGGCCTGGTGCGAGACGCGCATGGCAACAAGATGTCGAAATCAAAGGGCAATGTGCTGGACCCGATTGATTTGATCGACGGCATCAGCCTGGATGAACTGGTCGCCAAGCGCACGACCGGTCTGATGAATCCCAAGCAGGCGCAGGCGATCGAAAAGGCGACGCGCAAGGAATTCAACGATGGCATCGCCAGTTTCGGCACTGACGCCTTGCGCTTCACCTTTGCCAGCCTGGCAACGCATGGCCGCGACATCAAGTTCGATATGGCGCGTTGCGAGGGCTATCGGAATTTCTGCAACAAGCTGTGGAACGCCAGTCGCTTCGTGCTGATGAACTGCGAAGGCCATGACACCGGCCTGGATGAAGCCTTGCCGCTGGAGTTCAGTTTTGCCGATCGCTGGATTCTGGGGCGCCTGGAACAAGCCATTGGCGAAGTGCGTAGCGGGTTCGACCAATATCGCTTCGACATGGCATCCCGCGCGATCTATGAATTTGTCTGGGATGAATACTGCGACTGGTATCTGGAACTGGCCAAGGTTCAGATCGCACAGGCCCAAACCCATGGCAATGAAGCCGCGCAGCGCGCAACCCGGCGCACGCTGGTCCGCGTGCTCGAATCTTTGCTGCGCCTGGCACATCCGGTCATCCCGTTCATCACGGAAGAACTCTGGCAGGCGGTGGTGCCGCTGGTACGCGAGCATAAGCAGGGTGACAGCATCATGCTTGCGTCCTATCCCGAGTTTGATCCGGGCCGGGTCGATGCGGCTGCGCTGGCGGAAATGTCCCGTCTGAAAGAGTTGATCAACGCGACGCGAAATTTGCGCGGTGAAATGAGCTTGTCACCGGCAATCAAGGTGCCATTGTTCGTCGAAGGTGATGCCGAGCGGGCCACGGTTTATGCGCCTTACATGAAGTCGCTTGGGCGTTTGTCCGAAGTTCAGGTGGTGAGCGTATTGCCGGATGGCGATGCACCGGTGGCCATCGTAGGTGATTGGCGGGTCATGCTGCATATCGAAATCGACAAGGATGCCGAAAGTGCTCGCCTGGACAAGGAAATCGCGCGTTTGACCGGCGAAATCGGCAAGGCGCGCGGCAAGTTGAGCAATGCCAGTTTTGTCGATAAAGCACCGGCCGCTGTGGTCGAGCAGGAACAAAAACGCCTGGCTGACTTCATTCTGACCCTGGAAAAAGTTCAGGCGCAACGCACGCGTCTGGGATGAATCTGAAATCAGATAACAAGACCTTCAGTCCTCGTCGGATTTAGTCAGTCTATTCGTTCATAAGAACTTTCGATTAAACCAATATCGCGGCGGGCTCCGCTTTGCGGGTAACATTCGCGCCTATTTTGTCGGGCGAAGTGTCTGGCCCGATTCCAGATTTTTTCTTAAGTCTTCACCCTTCGGAGGCGATACATGACGTCTGTAGTGGCGACCAACCAGACCATTCTGGTCGTGGGCGGCGGCATTTCCGGCATGACTGCGGCACTTGAAGCCGCTGAAACCGGAAAGCAAGTCGTACTGGTGGAGAAGAACCCGTACCTGGGCGGTCGTACCGTTCAGCTGTATCGGTACTTCCCCAAAATGTGCCATCCCACCTGCGGCCTTGAAATCAACCTGCGCCGGCTCAAAGCCAATCCGCGCATTCAAGTGCTGACCATGGCGGAAGTCACCGGCATTACCGGCGACAAAGGTGCATACAACATCTCGGTCAAGCTGAAACCGCGCTATGTCAACGAGAACTGCACGGCTTGCGGCGAATGCGGCAAAGCGGTGAAGACCGAAATCGACGACGCCTTCAACTACAACCTGGGCAAGATCAAGGCAGCTTACCTGCCGTCCAGCATGGCCTACCCGCAGCGCTACGTGATCGATTCTTCCATTGTTGCGACCGCCGACGGACAGGCTGCCAAAGCCGCCTGCAAATATGGCGCAGTCGATCTCGATATGCAGGAAGAGACCGTAACGCTGAACGCCGGCGCCATAGTCTGGGCTACCGGCTGGCAGCCGTATGACGCGACCAAGATCGTCTACTACGGTTATGGCCGCTTCAAGAACGTCATCTCCAACGTCGAATTCGAGCGTCTGGCCGACCCGCACGGTCCAACCGGCGGCAAGATCCTGCGTCCGTCCGACGGCAAGGAAGCCAAGAATGTTGCGTTCATCCAGTGTGCCGGTTCGCGCGATGAAAACCATCTGCGCCACTGTTCGCGCTTCTGCTGCATGGGTTCGCTGAAGCAGACCCACTATGTGCAGGAAGCCTACGGCGACGCCGGCAAGTCGACCATCTATTACATCGACATTCGCGCCATCGACCGCTTTGAAGACTTCTACCAGAAGGTCAAGGCGAATCCGAACGTGAACTTCGTCAAGTCGAAGGTGGCTCGCATCACCGAAGACAAGGATGGCAACCCGGTCTGTAACGGCGTCAACGTCGAAGGTTACAAGCGCTACGCGGAGGCCCACGATCTGGTCGTGCTGGCTCTGGGTATGGAACCCTCGGTCAAGGGCATCGAGATCCCGGCAGAAGTCATGTCCGACTCTTCTGGTTTCATCATGGCGGATCCGGCCAACGCCGGCATCTTCGGCGCAGGTTGCGCCACCAACGCGCTGGATGTGAACCGCGCCGTGCAGAGCGCTACCGCTGCCGCACTGCGGGCGATCCAGGTCGTCAACAAAGTCGCCCGCGCGGAGGCTTGAGAAAATGGCTGAAACGAAAACTGCTGCATATATCTGTAAAGGCTGCGAGATTGGGACTCGTCTCGATACCGCTGCGTTAGTCAAGGCCGCCACCAAGTCGGGCAAGATGAACCTCGTGCGTGAGCACGACTTCCTCTGCTCCGCCGAAGGTGTGGCGATGATCAAGAACGACATCGAGAATGAAGGCGTTACCCACGCCGCGTTGTGCGCCTGTTCGCGCCGCGCCAAGACCGAGGCGTTCAACTTCCCCACCATCGCGATGAGTCGTGGCAACCTGCGTGAAGGCGTGATCTGGATTCGTCCGGATACCGAAGAGGCGCGCGAGACCACGCAGGAAATGGCGGAAGACTATGTCCGCATGGCCTGCGCCGAAGTCAAGGCGATGACCGTGCCACCGGGCAACCAGAAAACCGGCGCGGTGAAGACCCTGCTGGTGGTTGGTGGCGGCATGTCCGGCATGACCTCTGCGCTGGAATCTTCCAAGGCTGGCTACAAAGTCGTGCTGGTGGAGAAATCCGGTGCGCTCGGCGGTTGGGCGGCCAAGCTGTACAAGCGCGTTCCGACGCGTGAGCCGTTCAAGGCGCCGGAAGACAACGGTGTCGCCGACATGGTTGCGCGCATTGAAGCCGACTCCAACATCAAGGTCTACCTGAACGCCACCATCGCCAAGACCGATGGCGCGCCCGGCCGCTTCAAGGTCGAGATCGCGATCGAATCCGGCGCCATTGCGCAGGAAGACATCGGCGCCATCATCCAGGCGACCGGTTTCACCTTGTACGACGCCAACAAGCTGCCCGAATTCGCTTACGGTAAAACTCCCAACGTGGTCGATCAGGCCGGTCTGGAAGTGTTGGCCAAGGAAGCTGCCGCCGCAGGCAAGCCGATCTGCCGCCCGAGCGACGGCCAGCCGGTCAAGTCTGTGGTGTTCGTCCAGTGCGCAGGCCAACGCGATACGACTGGCAAGCACCTGCAGTACTGTTCCGGCTTCTGCTGCAACACCAGCATCAAGCAGGCAACCTACTTCAAGGACAGCAATCCGGACATCGATACCGTGGTGCTGTTCACCGATCTGCGTACCCCCGGCAACGGCGAAGACTTCTACCGTTCAGCCCAGAACAAGGGCGTCATCTTCTCCAAGGGCGTGGTGTCGCAAGTCACCCCCAACGGCAACAGCTGCACGGTCAAGTTCAAGGATCTGATCCTGAATGAAGACACCGAAGCGCAAGCCGATCTGGTGGTGCTGGCGACCGGCATGGTACCGGTCTCCGGCGTCAACATTGACGCCCCCGTCGCTGCACCGGCGGAAGCTGAAGTCGCTGTCGAAGGCGAGGCGCCGAAGGAAGTCGTGGCCACCATCGCGCCCGAGTCCATCCTCAACCTGACCTACCGTCAGGGTCCGGACATGCCGCAGTTCAAGCATGGCTTCACCGACTCGCACTTCATCTGCTTCCCGTATGAAACCCGTCGTACCGGCATCTATACCGCCGGCCCGGTGCGTCGCCCGATGGACATCCTGCAGGCGCAGGAAGATGCCACCGGCGCTGCGATGAAAGCGATCCAGGCGATGGAGAACGCCGGTCTCGGCAAGGCGGCCCACCCGCGCGCCGGCGACCTGTCGTTCCCCACCGTGCGACTGGAAGGCTGTACCCAGTGCAAACGCTGTACCGTGGAATGCCCGTTCGGCGCCATCGACGAAGACGAAAAACGCTTCCCGCTGTTCAACGAATCGCGTTGTCGCCGTTGCGGTACCTGTATGGGCGCCTGTCCGGTGCGCGTGATTTCGTTCGAGAACTACTCGGTCAACACCGTCGGCGCGCAGATCAAGGCCGTCGATGTGCCGGACGAGTTCTCCGAGAAGCCGCGTATCCTGATCCTGGCCTGTGAAAACGACGCCTACCCGGCGCTCGACATGGCCGGCATGAACCGTCACGACTACGATCCTTACGTGCGCGTCATCCCGGTGCGTTGCCTGGGTTCGGTCAACACGATCTGGATCACCGATGCGCTCAACGGCGGCTACGACGGCGTCATGCTGATGGGCTGCAAGCACGGCGAGGATTACCAGTGCCACTTCGTCAAGGGTTCCGAACTCGGCCGTTATCGTCTGTCGAAAGTTGGCGATACGCTGAAGGGCATGAATCTGGAAACCGACCGCGTCAAGGATATCGAAGTCGCGATCACCGATATGGCCACGCTGCCGCAGAAGATCAATGAGTACGCTGCATTGATCAAGTCCTTCCCGCCTTCCCCGTTCAAGGGCTTCTAGGAGATCGCCATGAGTGACATGAATCAACAAATGGCCGACCGCTACAAAAACAATTTCCTGAAGGAAATTGAAGAGCAGGCGGAAATGGGCGAGTGGGTCAAGATGTGCATGCAGTGCGGCCTCTGTTCCGGCTCCTGCCCGACCAATTTCCATTCCGGCTGGGATCATCCGCCGCAGGAAATCTTCATGCTGATTCGCGCCGGCAAGCGCGAAGAAGTGCTCAACGCACAGGGCATGTACATGTGCACGTCCTGTTACAACTGCTACGTGCGTTGTCCGCGCAAGGTGCCGGTGACGCACGTGATGCACGGCATCGCCGAATACGCTTACCGCATCGGCCGCGCACCGAAGAATCAGCCGACGCTGCACCTGTCGAAGACCTTCTGGGACAACGCCACCAAGTACGGCCGCGTCAATGAAGTCAAGCTGACCCAGTCCCTGTATTTCAAGGACGGTATCGGTTCCGGTATCAAGAAGGCGATGGAAATGCAGAGCGTGGCGCTGGGTCTGGTCAAAGCGGGTCGTCTGAATCCGATGGAAGCCGTTGGCGGCGGCCACAAGTGCAAGGATGTCAAAGGCATCCACGCCATGCTGGCCAAGGCGAATGAGCTGGAAGCCAAGCGCAAAGAAGCCAAGGCCTGAGGAGAGAATCAATGGCACGTAAGGAATACGCTTTTTACCCCGGCTGTTCGTCCCAGAAGGGCGCATCAGCCTCCAACTACCTGGTTTCGGTCGAGTCGATGTGCAAGACGCTGGACATCAAGATGACCGAAATTCCGGACTGGAACTGTTGCGGCGCTTCGGTCAGCTATGCCGAAGCCGGCGAACTGCCGCGTCATGTCATGAATGCGCGTAACTTCGCACTCGCCGAAACCAATCTGCCGGGTCAGGATATCGTCGCTACTTGCGCCGCCTGCTGGCTGGGTTCGCGCGAATCGAAAGAACGCCTGGAGCACAGCTCCAGCCTGATGGCCGATACGCAAACCGCGCTGAAAGAAGCGGGTCTTCAGATCAAGGTGATTCCCGAGATCAAGCACATGGTGGAAGTGCTGATCGAAGACTTTGGCTATGACGAGTTGGCCAAGCCGGTGAAGAAGCCGCTGCAAGGCATGAAATTCGCCGGCTATGTTGGTTGTCAGACCAATCGTCCGTTCGGCATCAATGGCGAATCGTTCGAGAACCCGTTGTACCTCGACCGCCTGATCGAAACCGTGGGTGGTGAAGCGGTCAAGTACGACCAGAAAGTCACCTGCTGCGGTGGCGCGCTGGCCTTCTCCGAGCCGGAAAAGGCGCAGGGCCAGATCAAGGACATCATCGAAGCTGCTTATGACGGTGGCGCCGAGATGATCGTGACGCCGTGCCCGTTGTGCCAAGCCAACGTGGAGGTGTATCAGGGCCAGATCAACAAGAAATATGGAACCAAGTTCGACATCCCGGTTCTTTATTATTCGCAGTTGATGACTCTCGCCTACGGTGGCAGCGCCAAGGAAGCCGGCCTTAATGGCAACGTGGTGCGTGCGCGCAAGCTGGAAGAGTTTGCGGCCAAGTAAATCTGGTGCAAGTTGTGTCAGACTGACAGGGGCTGCGGCCCCTGTTTTTTATTCAGAATCTCGCTTTGAAGGAATGTGATGAAAGGCCCAAAAACCTACGACGAATACGTTGATCTGGTACATCAAGCGGTGTACGAGGTGGACGAGATGCGCGCCGGCATCGACTACGACCCGGAAAATGCCGAGCGTTGGACAGCGATGCTGGATCAACTCGATGGCGTTTTACGCAAGTTGTACGACGACATGATCTCGGACAAATACCTGTTCCCAACTGATAAAGACCTGCCTTACATGCAGTTTCTCAATCGCTATGGCAAGGAAATCCCGTTCAAGCAGTTGCTGGTGGTGATCAATACGGCGCACAAGAACGGGCTCTCGCGTGAGTAAGATCATTACCGTCATTCTGGTCACTGTGCTGGTGGTTTATTTGTTCCGCCGCATGGCACAGAACCGAGGCGGCAAAAGTATTCAGCCAGCAAACGATGCGAAAAAAAAGCCGGTGGAAGACATGGTGCGTTGCCAGGTCTGCGGCGTGAATTTGCCGCGTTCAGAGGCGATTCTGAGTCGAGGCCGCATTTATTGTTGTGATGAACACCGTCAATCCGACACCTGAAGCACCTATGCAGGCTGTGGTCGGGCAGGCGGCGACCTCGCCGCTGACGATCCCGGAGAGTTTCTGGCGATCGATCAAGCATCTGAATCATTTCCGGTTGTTCCTGGCCGGATTTCTCAGCGTTGCCGGTCTGCTCTCCGAGCAGTTTCTGCAACAGCAGCTGGTACACCCCTATCTGTTTACCTTCGGCGGGCTGGTTTATTTCCTCTCCGCCTGGTTGTTTGGCCGGCCGATGCAACACCAGGAAGCGGACTTTCAACGTCTGGTCGTGCGCCAGGCGATGGTCGACATTCTTTGCCTGGCGGTGCTGATGTATCTCGCAGGCGGCAACAGTTCAGGGTTGGGGCTGTTGTTGATGCTGACCCTGGCCGCTGTCGGCATGTTGCCGGATACGCGCAATGTCCTGCTCTGGGCCGCAGTTGCCGCCATCGTCATCCTGCTCGAGCAAACACTGCATGCCTTGCATGGCCAGACTGGCGCTGGCGGCTTTGTCCGCGCTGGCTTGCTGTCGCTCGGCTTGTTTGGTGTCGCGCTGCTTTCCAATCTGCTTGCCAAAGGTACCCTCGCAGCAGGCGCGCTGGCGCTGGAGAAATCACGCCAGGCGGAGAGTTTTGAACGTATCAATGAACGCATGATTCAGGAATTGCCGTATGCGGTGATGGCGGTTGGCGCCAACGGCGAAATTCTGCAATACAACGCCCATGCCCAGGCGACGCTGGGGGCGCGTTTTTTCAATGGTTGCACGCTGGCGCAATGCGCGCCGCAACTGGAACACCTCTGGCAGATGTGGCGTCAAGGCGAGCCGTTGCCGATTCACCCGTTCCAGACTGGCGTTGATGGGCAACGCTTGCGCGCGCGTTTCATGGAACTGGAGCCGAGTCGAAACGAAGGCGCCGTGGTGGTGCTGGAGGATATGACCGAACTGGAAATGCAGGCGCAACGCATGAAACTGGCTTCGCTTGGTTTGCTGACCGCCAATCTGGCGCACGAAATCCGCAATCCGCTGTCCGCCATCCGTCATGCTGCCGGCTTGCTGAAGGAAGACGCGCATGACGCGATGACCAGCAAATTGACCCGCATCATCGACACCAATGCGGTGCGTCTGAATGGCTTGGTGGAAGATGTGTTGTCGCTGAATCGGCGCGATCGCATGCAGCGCGTCGAAATTGATCTCGCGTTATTTCTGCCCGCGTTCATCCAGGAATATGAACAGCGTGAATCTCTGCCGGTGGGGGTGATGCAAGTGGAGTTGAAAGCCGCCAAGCCGGTCTGTTTCGATGCCGGCCATCTCGAACAAATCCTGTGGAATCTGATCCGCAATGCCTGGCGTTATTGCCTGCGGCAACCTGGCAGCATCCAGATCCGGCTGAACATGAACGGCAGCCAGGCCGAGATCGACATCATCAATGATGGCCCGCCGATCACGCCGGGCGTGCAGGCGCATTTGTTCGAACCGTTCTACACCACCGATAACCAGGGTACCGGGCTGGGTCTTTACATTGCGCGCGAACTGGCGGAAGCAAACAGCGCCGTACTGCGCTATGTCGATATTCCCGATGGCGCGCTGTTCCGCCTGCGCTGTCCACTCCCCCCTTGTTGAATCCTGTTTGAGCAGAAAGAAACCGAATGAAACGTCCACGTGTTCTGTTGGTTGATGACGAGCCTGATCTGCTCGACTTGCTGGAAATGGATATGGCCCGCATGGGCCTGGACAGTGAGCGCGCCAGCCGCGTTGCAGAAGCCAAAATGCGCCTGCAACAGGGCAGTTTCGATCTCTGTCTGACCGATATGCGGCTACCGGATGGCATCGGTCTCGACATTGTTCGATTCATCGTCGAGCACGCGCCAGCGACGCCGGTGGCGGTGATTACCGCCTTCGGTTCCACCGAGAATGCCGTGGCCGCCTTGAAGGCCGGTGCGTTCGATTATGTCGAAAAGCCGGTGACGCCGGAAAAAGTGCGCAGCCTGGTGCGTTCAGCCTTGAAAGCGGCCGAAGTCGAACCGCCGCGAGGGGGTATTCGTCCTTTGGTGGGAAGTTCGCAGCCGATGCAGCAAGTGCTTGGACTGATCGAGAAAGTCGCGCGCAGTCAGGCGCCGGTCTTCATTACTGGCGAGACCGGCACCGGCAAGGAAGTGGCCGCTCGTTTGATCCATCACGCCAGCACGCGCGCAACGGCGCCGTTCATCGCGGTGAATTGCGGCGCCATCCCGGAAAACCTGATGGAAAGCGAGTTCTTTGGTTACCGCAAAGGTGCATTTACCGGCGCCGATACGGAACGTGACGGCTTCTTTCAGGCGGCGCATGGCGGCACGTTGTTCCTTGATGAAGTCGCCGATTTGCCGTTGCCGATGCAGGTCAAACTGCTACGTGTAATCCAGGAGAAAAGCGTACGCCGGGTTGGCGGCGTCAACGAAGAGCCGGTCGATGTCCGGCTGATCAGCGCATCGCATCAGGATTTGCAGGCTGCGGTGAGTGCAGGCCGTTTCCGGCACGACCTGTTCTATCGCCTCAACGTGATCGAAATCCGCATGCCGGCGCTGCGCGAACGCCGCGAGGATCTGCCCGAACTGGCTGAATTCATCCTGCAGCGCTTATCCGAGAGCCACGCTGGCCAGGCGCCGATGCTGCAACCCGCCGCCATCGAGGCGCTGCAACGGTATGACTTTCCCGGCAATGTACGGGAACTGGAAAACATGCTTGAACGCGGCATGGCGCTGGCTGATAACCAGGTCATCGATGCCGCGGATTTGAATTTGACGCCGATAGAAGGCAGCGGCATGACCGGAGTCGATGGTGTTGCCGGCCTGCAGACGCATCTGGATGATCTGGAAAAACAGGCGATCCAGGAGGCGCTGGCCAAGACCGGCCATAACAAGACCGCCGCCGCACGCCTGCTTGGCGTTACCTTCCGTTCATTGCGCTACCGGATGGAACGTCTGGGCATGGAATGAATCCGCAGCGGATGGGTCAACCATGTTTTTCACGGACCATTTTGTCGATCAGTTGCATCACTTCGAAGCTCGCGGTTTCTGTTGCTTGCAACGCCTGGTAAATGTTCTGTTGAATCTCGATGTCGTTTTCCCAGCCCTGACTCAGGAATGTCACCATGCGGTGCACATTCTCATGCACTTCCGCGTGCGGTTTTTCCAGTAATCGGTAACTGGCAGTGCCGCTGAAGCGTTCGCGGCCGATGTTTTCGTACCATTTTCCAAGCCGGCAATTGTGATGGTCGACGGAGATTGGTTGCATGTAGGTGGCGTCACCGCCGCTGCTGAGCGCCATGTACGCGCGCTGTTTGTAAATCACGTGGTCCACCTTCACCAGCGAAGCGAAACTCATATCGCGTGCCCGCGCTGCGTGGCCTTCCGTTGCTTGGGCGGACTGCGCGAAACCACTGAACAAGCCCTCCATTTCGCCGACCAGTTGACTGGAATTGGTTGCCATGTCGCGCATGGCATGCGAATCCGACAGCATGATGGTGGCTTCGGCATTCAGGGTTGCCATGATTGAGCCAATCGATTGCGATGCACTCTTGGTATGTTCCGCCAGCTTGCGCACTTCGTCCGCCACCACGGCAAAGCCGCGGCCTGCCTCGCCGGCGCGCGCCGCTTCAATGGCCGCGTTGAGCGCGAGTAGATTGGTTTGATTGGCGATGCCAGTGATCAACTCGACGGCGGCGTTGATTTCCTGACTCCGCGCATTCAACTCAACCACCGCATCGGCGACATGGTTGATCCGGCTGGTAATCTCGCTCAGTCGATCGATGACCTGATGCACCATCCCCTTGCTGCTGGCCGCATCGGTGCTGGTGCGCGAGGCCAGATCGAGCACGATCTGCATTTCATCGTTGACCTGGTTCAGGTCGTTTTGATTGGAAGCCAGGTTGGACAGCAGATTGCTTGTGTTGAGATGGTGGACTTGCGAAATCAGCCGATTGCGCAACTGGCCGCGCTGCTGTTCCGCCATGCCATTGAGCAGGACATTATGACTTTCGAGGCCCTTTCTGAAGCCACCATGCAAGCCTTCGGAAAATGTCTTGCGATCAAATTTTCCCGCCACATGGAGACGAAAAGTGGTGGTTTCCTCCCTGAAATAAGTCTCCACCTGATCCAGCATGTCATTCATGTGCCAGCACAAAAGGCCAATTTCATCTTTGTCGTTGACGCCAGTAATGCGATTACCGAATTTTCCGAGACTGATTTCGGTGGTGATTTCGTCCAGCTTGGCCAACGGAAGCAACCAACTTCGCACCCGCATCTGTCCCCAGGCTGAAAGCGCCATCCCTGCGAGCAGGAAACCCAGCAACAACCAGTCAAAACCGTGCAGCAGCCAGGCGCCGAGAATGGTCGCCAGGATCAGACCGGAAAATCCCCAGAGCAGCGTTGAGAACCTAGATTGCAAGGACCAGTTCGTCATAGCTCAACCCTTTCGCAGCAAGCAGATCGGTCAAAATTCGAGTCGAGGCGGCAATCGCATCTCTGGCGCCGGCGCGTTGTTCTTCCTGCAGCATGGTGCGATACAAGCCGGTGACCGTTTCGACGCCGGATGCCTTTGGTTTGCGGCGCACCGAAAAAAAGCCAGTGACATTGCCGTTGTTGTCAAAGTTGGGCGTCACGTTGGCGAATACCCAGTAGAAACTGCCGTCTTTCGCCATGTTTTTCACGTAGGCATTGCATTCCTTCTTGGCTTGAATCGTGTCCCAGAGCAATTTGAATACCGCCCGCGGCATGTCCGGGTGACGGATGATGTTGTGCTGGGTGCCAAGCAGTTCAGCTTCGGAATAGCCGGAAAACTCGATAAAGATGCGATTGCCGTAGGTAATACGTCCTTTAAGGTCGGTTTTGGAGACGATGAAATCGTCTTCGCGCATCTGACGTTCGACGCTGGTGGGGGTGATGGGTTGTTTCATGGGCGCCGTCTCCACACGATGGCCGTAGCCGTCGCAGAATCAAATGAGAGCAGTTATCGGAGAAAGTGAAAAAAAGTTGAGGCTGATTGTGAA